>ONEQ01000147.1 GCA_900316885.1 uncultured Eubacteriales bacterium
GATTCTGCCTATGCGCTGATCTTCATGCTCAACGAGGACGGCTCATGCGATATGCACTACTATGACGGCAGCGACGGCGTGATTGACGAAGCGACGTTCTACTGGGCGATGGGCGGCGACACGATCTTCTTCTACAATGAGGACTTTGCGCCGGTGATGCACTTCTCATGGCGCATGGACGGCCCTTCCCTGATGCTGAGCGATGCCGCAACGGGCAATACCATTGCATGCAAGGCACTGACGGACGAGGAGTCCTCCGAGGTATCGAGACAGCTCGGCGTGCTGGCAGGTGCCTACGGTGCCGACGGCGAGGATGCCGGCGGTGCTGTGGATAACGGCAATTACGAGGATTTCGACATTAGCGTGGACTAAATCAAAAACTCCTGATCCGATGCGGATCAGGAGTTTTCTGTTTTATGCGGGCGAAATCCTCGATTATGCCAGCGAATTGACATTGACAATGGCATTCTGTCCGGTCTGGGCGTTCTGTGCCTTTGCCACGGACATCGCACGGTCGAGCGTGCAGAACATCTGCGCGAAATGATTCTGCGAATCCGGGTAACATATGTAGTAGCAGCAGAGCACCTGACGCTGGAGCATGATGCCGTCCACGTTGAATTCTTTGGAAAGCCGCTCGGTAATCTTCTCCGCGAACTCCTTTGCCTGAATGGGATTGGTGCGTTTATGGAGCACGAAGCAGAATTCGTCATTGGCTGTGCTGTACAGACCCGCCTTGCCGGCGTATTCGATGGACAGCATCTCGCCCACGCTTGCGAGGAACTCATCCGCACGCGAGCGCCCGTAGATCTCGTTCATCTCACTGAACTTGTTGAACCGGCACAGCATGATCGTGAATTCCTTCTTCGCCACATAGTCGGTCAGATCCTTCTCCAGACCATAGTAGTTCTTGAAACCGGTCACGATGTGGCTGTAGGCAATATCCTCGGATTTTGCGCGGAACCGCTGCGCTCTCTCGTGCTCCAGCTCTGCCTGCTCGTTGACCTCCTTGGCGGTTTTCCGCATCCGGCGGATGCCGATGATGCCGACGGTCATCGTGATGAACAGGAACAGCAGCACGAACAGGAATTGCTGTGCGGAGCGCACGAAGAAATTGTAGGTTGCCTCACTCTGCCGGATGAAGATCGTGTTCATGGAGTTTTCGGCATTGGTTTTCATCGGCTCGATGAGATTTGTGTAGATCTGCGCCGTCATGGCACCGTCGAGTGTTTCCTTTGAACGCAGCTCGTCGGTGAAGTCGTTCAGGGCACGCTGGTAGGAAAGTGTCTCCAGGATGGCATGATTGAATTCATACTGGAGCTCCGGATCGATCTTGTTCAGGTCGATCTGCCGGTATTCCTCAGTCTGTGCGCTGATTGCCTCGAAATAGCGCTGGATGTTGGTTGTCTCGGATTCGAGAAGCGCATGGTCATCACAGTGGATCACGATGTTCTGCGCACTTTCGTTGACGCTGTGAACGTTCTGCGTGATGTCGGCGACGTGTGCCATTGCAGATTCTGCATGATATAATCCGAAGCCCGTGCGCCAGAATGCCAGCAGGACGCACGCCACGTTCACAAGGGACAGGATGATGAACATGATCATCATTACGCGGTACTGACCGGGATCGAATCCTGCTTTGGTCTGTTTTTCTTTCTTCACTTTGCTTGCCATTGATGATTCCTCCTAAATGTATCCGGATAGGCTTAGGAAAATGCAAATCGGATTTGCCACACCTCTATGTATATTTTAACATATAATATACAACATTGTCAAGAGTATTCTGCGCATTTTCTTCACCAAATTTACAAAAAATGCATTTGAACGATGGCTGTCTAATAAAAAAACGATACAATTCTGCAAGTGTCGCACATTTCGTATGGTGAGGGTGTATAAAAGCTTTCCTCCGCCCTGCGGAAATCTATCCATTTATAACGATTTTTTTATCGATACAAATCTATTGATTGTTAATTGCTTGACAATCCCTTTAAAAAGTAGTATCATATAAGTATAAAGACAAAGCCGAATGACCTTGTTTGTATGGAAAGGATGATCTGACTATGTTTAAATCGTTTGCACCTGAGTGGGAGGGCTTTGAGCCGGGCAGATGGAGCAATACCTCCGTCAACGTCCGCGACTTCATCCTCAAGAACTTCACCCCCTATGACGGGGATGAGAGCTTTCTGGAGGGACCCACTGAGGCGACAACCAAGCTGTGGGAGCAGGTGATGGATCTGTCACGTCAGGAGCGTGAAAAGGGCGGCGTGCTCGACATGGACACGAAGATCATTTCCACGATCACCTCGCACGGACCGGGGTATCTGAACAAGGATCTGGAGAAGATTGTCGGTCTTCAGACGGACAAGCCCTTCAAGCGTTCGCTCCAGCCGTTCGGCGGTATCCGCATGGCACAGCAGGCATGCAAGGAGTACGGCTATGAGGTGGATCCGGAGGTTGTCGATATCTTCACCAAGTACAGAAAAACCCACAACCAGGGTGTATTCGATGCCTACACCCCGGAGATGCGTCTTGCCCGCCATGCGGCGATCCTGACCGGACTCCCGGATGCCTACGGACGCGGCAGAATCATCGGTGATTACAGAAGAATCGCCCTTTACGGCATTGATATGCTCATTGAGGACAAGGAGCACCAGAAGGCAACGCATTTCGTGCGTATGACCTCCAAGAACATCCGTCTGCGCGAGGAGCTTTCCGAGCAGATCAGTGCCCTGAAGGATCTCAAGAAGCTGGGCGAGATCTACGGTCTGGACATCTCCCGCCCCGCAAAGAATGCGCAGGAAGCGGTACAGTGGCTGTATTTCGGCTATCTTGCCGCCGTCAAGGAGCAGAACGGTGCGGCAATGTCCCTCGGACGCACGTCCACCTTCCTCGACATCTATATCCAGCGTGACCTCGAGCGCGGCATTCTCACCGAGCGCGAGGCGCAGGAGCTGATCGACCACTTCATCATGAAGCTGCGCATGGTCAGATTTGCAAGAACCCCGGAGTACAACTCCCTGTTCTCCGGCGATCCGACATGGGTGACCGAATCCATCGGCGGCGTGTCCGTGGACGGTGTGCCCATGGTAACGAAGAATTCCTTCCGCTACCTGAACACCCTCAACAACCTCGGCACCGCACCGGAGCCGAATATGACGGTGCTCTGGTCCACGAGACTCCCGCTGAACTTCAAGAAGTTCTGCGCGAAGATGTCCATCAAGTCGAGCTCCATCCAGTACGAGAACGACGACCTGATGCGCGTCACCCACGGCGATGACTACGCGATTGCGTGCTGTGTATCCTCCATGCGTGTCGGCAAGGAGATGCAGTTCTTCGGTGCGCGTGCGAACCTCGCAAAGTGCCTGCTCTACGCAATCAACGGCGGCGTGGACGAGCGTCTGGGCATCCAGGTGGGCCCCAAATACCGTCCGGTCGAGGGCGATGTGCTCGACTACGACGACGTGATGCAGAAGTACGATGATATGATGGAGTGGCTGGCAGGACTCTATGTCAACACCCTGAACGTCATCCATTATATGCACGACAAGTACAGCTATGAGCGTGTGCAGATGGCGCTGCATGACCGCGATGTGAAGCGCTATTTCGCAACCGGTATTGCAGGATTGTCCGTTGTGGCAGATTCGCTCTCCGCGATCAAGTACGCCAAGGTCAAGCCCATCCGCAAGGACATCGAGATCAAGAACAAGGCTGGCGAGGTCGTGGATGTTGCCAGGAATGTGATCGTGGATTACGAGATCGAGGGCGATTTCCCGAAGTACGGCAACGACGACGACCGTGTAGACGAGATCGCAGTAAACATCGTCCGCACGTTCATGGATAAGATCCGCAAGCACCACACCTACCGCGACAGCGTGCCGACCATGTCGATCCTGACGATCACCTCGAACGTCGTTTACGGCAAGAAGACCGGCAACACCCCCGACGGCAGAAAGCAGGGCGTGCCGCTGGCTCCGGGTGCCAACCCGATGCACGGACGCGATTCCCATGGTGCGGTTGCATCGCTCTCGTCCGTGGCAAAGCTCCCGTTCCGTCATGCACAGGACGGCATTTCCAACACGTTTTCGATCGTGCCGGATGCGCTGGGCAAGAACACGAAGGTGTTCGCGGGCGATCTGGACATCGACCGCCTGACGCAGGAGGCACTGAACGAAGATGCCGAATAATCCGGAGATCCCGAAGGATATGGACGCCGATGCGCTTGTTGAGCTGCTCGATCAGCTCTGCGCGTCCGGCAGTCAGCATATCAATCTGAATATCGGACAGGAAACCAAGGTGCAGACGGTCAGCTCGACGGAATGCAACCCGCAGCTCGGACCGTGCGCCGTGCCGAATTTAGGAGAAGAACCCGAAGAAGACGATGAAGAGCTCTGAGCTCTGACAGGAGGTAATTGTATGGCAGATGTGAATGAACAGCAGGTTGAGAATCTGGTAGAGCTTCTGGACGGCTATGTACAGAAGGGCGGCCATCACCTGAATGTGAATGTATTTACCCGCGAGACGCTGCTCGATGCGCAGGCGCATCCGGAGAAGTATCCGCAGCTCACCATCCGTGTATCCGGCTATGCGGTGAACTTCATCAAGCTCACCAAGGAGCAGCAGGATGATGTCATCAGCAGAACATTCCACGAAAAGATCTAAAAAGTTGAAAACGCCGTCCGGAAGCGGGCGGCGTTTTTGTGAATGAGGTGATCCAATGAGCGAACTGACCGGACGCATCCATTCCACGGAATCCTTCGGCACGGTCGATGGACCGGGCGTGCGGTTCGTGGTATTCTTCCAGGGATGCCCGATGCGATGCAAGTACTGCCATAATCCCGATACATGGGAAAAATCCGGCGGCACGGAAATGACAGTGCGGGAGATCCTGACCCTGTACGAGCGCAACAAGGCATTCTACGGAAACGGCGGCATCACCGCGACCGGCGGCGAGCCGATGGTGCAGCTCGGATTCCTCACGGCGCTGTTCACGGAAGCAAAGCGCCGGAGGATCCACACCTGTCTGGACACCTCCGGCGTATGCTATGATCCGGGACACCCGGAGAAATTTGACGCGCTTCTGAACGTCACGGATCTGGTGATGCTGGACATCAAGCACATCGACGATGCAAAGCACCGCCAGCTGACTGGACATTCCAACGTGAATATCCTTGCCTTTGCACAGCGGCTGAGTGCGCAGGGGATTCCCGTCTGGATCCGGCATGTGATCGTGCCGGGGTGGACGGACGACCGGGCGGAGCAGCTTGCATTGGGGGATGCGCTCGGCGGGATCCGGACGCTGAAAGCCCTCGATTGCCTGCCGTATCACGACATGGGGAAACGCAAATACGAGGAGCTCGGCATCCCGTACCCGCTGCCGGACACCCCGCCGGCGACGCCGGAGCATGCGGCAGCGGCGCGTGCGGTGATCCTGGAGGGAATCAAGAAACGTCTGCGCAGGGATGCAAAATCTGAGTAAAGTTCCGACCGGCAGGGGAGCCTGCCGGCCGGATTTTTATAGTTTCACCTGATGCGCAGTATCTCAGGCTACGTTGAAGTAATTGAAGGTATCGCCCTCAGCGACGTCCTCGACTACGAGTGCCTTGCCCGGCTTCTTGGTATCGTCAGCCTTCTTGAAGCGGTTCCAGTCGAAAGCGTTCTCATAGAGCTTCATGCCCCAGCCTTCCTCAGCCTGCTCCTTGTCCTCGGTCTCGATCTCGACGTCAGCGTCCTTGGTCTCAAAAGCAGTCTCCGGATCCTTTGCATCAACAACGACCGGCTCCTTCTCCTTGTCAGCCTCATGCTTGCGGAAGTTGAAGCCCTTCTCCTCCGGCTTCTCAGCCTTTTCCTTGGACTCGGACTTCTCCGGCTTCTCAGCCTCTTCCTTGACCTCAGGCTTCTCCGGCTTCTCTGCCTCTTCCTTAACCTCAGGCTTTACCGGCTTCTCTGCCTCTTCCTTTACCTCAGGCTTCTCCGGCTTCTCAGCCTTCTCCTTGGACTCGGACTTCTCCGGCTTCTCAGCCTTCTCCTTGGACTCGGACTTCTCCGGCTTCTCTGCCTCTTCCTTTACCTCAGGCTTCTCCGGCTTCTCTGCCTCTTCCTTTACCTCAGGCTTCTCCGGCTTCTCTGCCTCTTCCTTTACCTCAGGCTTCTCCGGCTTCTCTGCC
>ONEQ01000190.1 GCA_900316885.1 uncultured Eubacteriales bacterium
ACTGTATGTATCGCTAGGAGGAACTGTGCAAGATTAAGCAGACAGCCCAAATCTATGATTTGGTGCTGATCGCTTATGCAGAGCAAGGAAAAGATGGGGGACAGATGACGTGCTGAGCCGTCAGGCGGTCTTTGTGCGGTGTTGCCTTAGCTTGACAGCGGATACGGTTCATGGTATACTGAAAGAGACAACAGATTGCCGTATAACTGTCCCATCAAGGAGGTACGCTATGATCATTCTGGGTTCCGTTGGATTTCACGACACGATGAATCGTCTGAAAATCGGAGAGCTACTGCCGCATCAAAACGGTACCATGCTCATCATTCCCTTTGCCCGCACGTTTGAAGCGGAAGCGGCAAAAAAAGAGAAGAACGGTGCAGCAATGCTGGATTTCAAAGAGGAAAATATCTTTGTATTTGATCGGGCAAAGGCGGAGGAGCTGATGAGCCGAGACTATGACTACATTGTGGTTCTTGGCGGAAATACCTTCAAGCTGTTGCATGAAGTGCGGGAATACCATTTGGACAGCTTTATCAAGGCGCAGGCTGCAAACGGTGCCGTCTACCTCGGTTTTTCAGCCGGTGCATGTCTGGCTTGCCCGGATGTCGGATATGTGCAGGATTTTGATGAGAATCCGTACATCACTGACGGCAATTATACAGCTCTGGGGCTTATGGAGCAGTATGTCCTTTGTCACTCTGATATCAGAGACCCGGGGGATATTCAGAAGTGCCGCGCGTATCTGGGTGACGGACCGGAGCTGATGACGATCAAAGAGCATGAGCTGGTTGTGCTTGCATGAGCTTTGCTTTCCGCAGGGAGGATGCACATGGAAGATCAGAAACTTGCTGTGATATTTCCGGGAATCGGGTATCACAAGGATAAGCCGCTGCTGTATTATGCTGCAAAAATGGCAAAACAGTGCGGCTATGAGATCATTTACATAGACTATCATGACATGCCGCAGAAAATCCGCGGCAATGCGGAGATGATGCAGACAGCCGCATCGCTTGCTGCCGCGCAGAGCCGGGAGGTGCTGCAAGCTGTCCGGCTGGATGCGTATGCGGAAATCCTGCTGATTGGCAAAAGTATCGGAACCGTCGCAGCAGCGCAGCTTGCGTCAGAGTGGAACGCTCCTGTCCGGCAGATCTGGATACGCCGCTGGAGACGACGTTTGCGTGTGGCTCGTCCCATCCGTGTATCGCCTTTCTCGGAGAGGCGGATCCGTGGTCGGATGCGAAAACACTGAAAGCTATTGCAGCGGAGCGGAACATCCCGATGCCTGTGTATCCCGGATGCAATCATTCGTTGGAATGCAGCGATGTGATGCGGAATCTATCCGTTTTGCAGGATGTGATGGAGCAAACGGCACAGTTTTTGCAAAATTCACGTTCGGATTGACAAAATCTCCGAAATGTAGTATAATCATAGTATGTTCTGACGAAACTTATACCACATTGAGGAGGAAATTTTATGAAAAGCCGCTTATTATCCATTTTGGTTTTCGCTGCGATAATTACAGCCGCGCTTCCGGCACATCCCGCTTATGCGGGAAATGTGGAGGAAACACCCGGCATCCAGCTTCAGACGCTTCTCCTCAATAATGAGGGGAAAGACTGGGTCACCGAGAGCTGGGGCGGGCGCAATCTGGTCGTGAATACGGGCTATACCGTCACGAATCTGCGCGATTATGTGGAAAACGGCGTTGTCGAGCTTGATGTGCGGAATACAGATTCCGAGGAAGTGAAATGCAAGCTGGGACTTGTCTCCAAGACGCACGGTGTGCGCAATGCGATCTACTGGACGGATCTGCCGGACTATGCAGATCTGACGGTTGACGGCGAGTGGAAGCATTTCACGCTCCCCATCAAGCCGCTGGTAGAAGCGGATACCAAGGGCGTTTTCGACCCGGACAATTTCTGGTTCGTCATATTCAGCGGTGTCAAGGGGCATACGTGTGAGATCAAAAATGTGAAGATTTCCTCGCCGGATGACGAGCGGCAGCATCCGTTCTTCAAGGTCAATCAGGTCGGCTACGGACTGCATGCGCCCAAAACGGCATATCTGTCCTATTTCGCCAAGTTTGGTGATCTGACCGGGAAAACCTGGGAGGTCGTGGATGCTAAAACAAACAAGGTTCTCTATGCAGGCAAGCTGGATGCACCTGCCGAAAATGACCATCTTTCAGGTGAAAACGTCCATATTCTGCATTTTGACGAGGTGCAGACAGCCGGGATCTATTATCTGCGCGTGCCGGATGCGGGGCTGAAATCTGATGTGCGTTCCCCGCGGGATATTGCGGACGGATTGCAGACGGATACGCTGGTATCCTGGAAATTCTGTATCGGGAACAGCATCTATGACGACCTGCTTTCCGATATGAGCAAGTATTTCTACTATCAGCGGCAGGGGATTGATCTGGAGGAAAAGTATGCCGGCGATTTTGTAAGGCAGAATCTCCATCCCGATGATGCGGCGGTGAAGCGCTGGTCTGACCGTGAGAATCCGGATGCGGTGGCCTATGATGTGTCGCAGGGTTGGTACGATGCCGGCGATTACGGGAAATATACGGATACCGCATGTTCTGCCGTGCGATCCTGAGCGAAGCCAAGTGGGAGCTCGATATGATCCTGAAGCTGGAGCATCCCGACCACGACGGCTCGTTCTATGCGGCGGCGAATTACAAGGACAATGTGATCTACATCGAGGATACGCTGAAAAAGAACTCAGACTATAATACCCCGTCAGAATGTGACCTGCGCTCGCACAAGTCGACTGCCGAATCTGCGGCGGTTCTGGCGCATGCCTATCTGGTTTACCGCGATATTCCGGCATATGCGGTATTCGCGCAGACCTGCCTTGCCGCATCCGTGAGAGCATTCGACTGGGCGACTGATCCGAAAAATGAGCAGCATCCGTCCATCGGCGCCGCGAACCGGACATATACCTTTACGGATGCCGAACTGGAGCGTGATCTGTTCTGGGCTGCGGGCTCACTGTACCGTGCTGCCAGAGCAGCGGGGCAGGATTCCGGCAAATATGAGCAGTATCTCATCGACAACTGCATGTCGGAGAACAATCAGACGGCACTGACCGGATCCTCTGTTGGCTACAGCCATAAGGGACGTTCGTTCCTGGGATTCTGGTACTATCTGTATCAGAATGACAGCCCGGCACCGGAGCTGACCAAGGCGTTTTCCGGCTTTGAGGCATGGCGCAAGCGCACGCTGAAATACAACAACTGGAGCACGACCTTCCCGAACTGGGGCTACTGGTGGGGCTCGAACCGGCATCTGGAGATCGATGCCATGACGCTGATGATGGGCAGCATGGTCACGGGTGACGGGAGTGTGCCGCAGGAGGTTCGCGCATCGATGCAGAGCGCCTTCAATTACATCCTGGGCGTCAACCCTGTGTCCTATTGCTATGTGTCCGGTGAGGGTGAGAACAGCGTCCGCAATATCTATAGCGGGATTTACACCAATCTTGCCAAGCTCGATCCCTACCGCTGTCCGGACGGCTATGTGACGGAGGGCTCCAATTACTACAATGCCCGCGATCTGTCCAAGTTTGACGGCAAGTGTTACATCGACAGTGACGGAGAGTATACAACAAACGAGAACACCATCTACGGTAACGCGTCGATGCTTTTCCTGACGGCGGCGATGATTGCCAATACCCGGAGCAGCGGCGATGTCAATGCAGACGGTGTTCTGGATGTACGCGATGCGGTTATGCTGCAAAAGTGGCTTTTGCATGAAAACAGTGCAAAGCTCACAGAGGCACATGCCGCAGATCTGAACGGCGATCAGATCGTCGATGTATTTGATCTGGGGCTTCTGAAACGTGAGCTGACAAGCCGTTAATCTTTCCCATGCGCTGCTATGCAGCCATCATGCTTGTTTGTTTGACGGAAACCTCCATGCAACCCTTGATCTTCCGCAGACGGGCGGTCAGTACAGCTTCCTCCACCGTTTCGGTGTAACCGAGAACTGCACAGAATTCGCTTTCCGGTTTGGAAGTCTTACGGTTCATGTAGGTTCTGGCATTGCTCTCGATAATGCGCAGTCCCAAGCGGGCGATCACCCCTGCGATCTCGTTGACAAGTCCGATTCTGTCCTTGCTGCGGACAGTCACTGTGACGGTTCTCATAACTTCTTTACGCTCCTTTTATTCAAATGATAGTATCTCACAATTCATATGGTGTGATCTGATATACGCAGTAATTTAGCCAATTTGAAAAGAGTAAATTGGAATGTGCTTTCCAGTGAATGATTGGCGGCTGTTTCGGGTCATCATGCGGAAGTAATTTTTGGGAATATTAGGCTGAATTCCTTTGTTAGCATCTCTCCAGTACTCGCTTGCCAGAGTTCCGGCATCATATTCCGGATGACCATTGACAAAGATATGGCGACCATCTTTAGACGAGACGATATAGGGTCCCGCTTCATTGGATTCAGCAAGAATATCGATACCATCTGTGACATAGATATCTTCTGCATGAATACCGGTATAACGAGAATGCGGAGCATCAAACATATCGTCAAATCCTCGTGTCAGCATAGAGTGTGCAGCAGTCAGATAATGACGATAGATTCCGGAAAGTTTCTCATTCAGTGAATATTTCTGAATTCCGTAATGATAATACAAACCAGCCTGTGCAGCCCAGCAAAGGTGCATGGTGGATGTAACATTCTGCTTGCTCCATTCCATGATCTCTGAAAGCTCATTCCAATAGTCAACTTGTTCATAATCCAGATTCTCAACTGGTGCGCCCGTAATAATCAACCCGTCAAACTTCTTTGATCTTATTTCTGAGAACGTTTTATAGTAACGTTCAAGGTAATCATTTGTAACATTTTTATATTGATGCGTTACCAAACGCAGAAATGTAACTTCTACTTGTAGCGGCGAATTGGAAAGCAGCCGAAGAAGCTGTAATTCAGTAAGTTCTTTCTGCGGCATAATATTTACTATCGCAATCCGAAGCTGCCGGATATCCTGATGATCCGCTTTTGCAGAAGACATTACGAAAATATTCTCTTGTTCAAGCTTTTCGAGTACGGGCATTGTCTCTTGCAGACGAATCGGCATCAATTAACCCTCCTTTCTTTCCCCTTCCAAATATGTCATTATTTCATCAATATACGCCTTTGCCATACTGCTCAGGGACATACCTTTCTTCGTAATATAGCCGATCTCCATGATCGTATTGGGGGTATCCACACTTTCCTTGAAGGGGATGACACAGAAGCTGTCATTGCTCATGTGTTCATTGTAAATGCTGGAACAGAGTGTATAGCCGTTCAGTCCCTCCAACAGGTTCATCATGGTGGCACGGTCACTTGCTTTGATGGTTTTCTGGAAGATATGCTCGCTGATGAGCTCCTCTGCAAGGTAAAAATCCGCATCCTCGCCCTGTTCAAACGACAGACATGGGTATTCTTCCAGCTGTGAAAGGCTCAGTTCTGTTTCGCCGGAAAGCGGGTGGGATTTTGCGAGATAGACGCAGGCTGGACATCGGATGAGCGTATGAAATTCCAGCTCTCTTTCCCGAAGCAGCCCGGAGATCAGCTTGCGGTTCTGCTCACTCATGTACAGAATGCCGATCTCACTGCGCAGGTTGCCGACATCCTTGATGACGCTCAAAGTGCGTGTTTCACGCAGGACCAAGTCAAATTCGCTTGCGTCATATTTTTTTGCCATTTCAATAAAAGCCTTGACCGCGAAGGAATAATGCTGCATGGAAACGCTGAATTTGCGCCGGATACCGGCATCCTCACCGTATTTCAGGCAGATGTCTTCATACTGCTGATACAGTGCGCGGGCATAGGAAAGAAATTCCGCCCCCTCATTGGTCACATTCACGCCGCGGTGCGTGCGCAGAAAAATGGAAATGCCTAACTCATTTTCAACGTCCTTGACCGCGCTTGTCAGTGTCGGCTGTGCGATGAACAATTTTTCGGCTGCCTTGTTCATGGAACGGCATTCCGCGATCGTTAGAATATAATGGATCTGCTGTAATGTCATGGTTTCACCTTGTCGTATGACAACGGCTCCCCCTTGTGCCGGGAGAGCTGCTATCATGGAAATTCAGGACTTTTGTATCATTTGGGAGGTGTATACAAAAGGCTTAAAATGGGGGTTACTTAATGGCGGCAAATGCCGTTTCCAGAGCATCAATGAGGTCATCAATATGCTCCGTTCCAATCGAAAGACGAATGGTATTCGGCTTGATGCCCTGTTCCAGAAGCTCAGCTTCGGTGAGCTGGCTGTGTGTCGTGGAAGCCGGATGGATGACCAGGGACTTCACGTCAGCCACATTTGCCAGCAGGCTGAAAATCGGCAGATTGTCGATGAACTTCTTCGCGTCGTCCTCGGTGCCCTTGACCTCAAATGTGAAGATGGAGCCTGCACCGTTCGGGAAGTACTTCTTGTAAATTTCGTGGCTCGGCTCAGATGCCAGAGACGGATGGTGAACAGCCTCGACCTGCGGATGCTTATTCAGGAAATCCACGATCTTCAGCGCATTCTCAACATGACGCTCGACACGCAGAGACAGCGTTTCCAGACCTTGCAGGAAGATGAATGCGTGGAACGGGGAAAGTGTTGCGCCGGTGTCTCTCAGGAGAATTGCGCGGATGTAGGTGACGAATGCTGCTGCGCCGACCGCTGCGGTAAAGGAAACACCGTGATAGCTCGGATTCGGCTCGGAAACCCACGGATACTTGCCGGACTTTGCCCAGTCAAACTTACCGGAATCCACGATCACGCCGCCGATGGCAGTACCGTGACCGCCGATGAACTTCGTCGCGGAGTGAACTACGATGTCAGCACCGTACTCGATCGGACGGATGAGGAAAGGTGTTGCAAAGGTGCTGTCCACCACGAGCGGGATGTTATGTGCATGAGCGACCTTGGCGATCGCCTCGATGTCTACTGCATTGGAATTCGGGTTGCCGAGTGTCTCAATGTAAAGTGCCTTGGTGTTCGCGTTGATCGCTTTCTCGAATGCCTCAGCGGTCGGCTCAACGAATTCCGTGTTGATGCCGTACAGCGGGAGCGTGTGCGCCAGCAGGTTGTAGGTACCGCCGTAGATCGTCTTGGAAGCAATGATGTTCTCGCCAGCCTTGGCAAGTGCCTGAATGGTGTAGGTGATAGCTGCTGCGCCGGAAGCCGTTGCCAGAGCAGCAACGCCGCCTTCCAGAGCTGCGATGCGCTTCTCGAATACGTCCTGTGTGG
>ONEQ01000020.1 GCA_900316885.1 uncultured Eubacteriales bacterium
GCTGACCGATACCGTCATCGAGCTTCTGACCGCCGGTCCAGAGCTCGTTCATGCCGGAGAGCAGGGAGCCGGAGCCCTTCTTGAGCTCCTTCAGACCATTGTCCAGGTTTGTCGTACCGTCGGAAAGCTGCTGGATGCCGCCGTCGAGAGCCTTGGAGCCGTCGGAGAGCTGTGTCATGCCGCTGGTCAGGCTTGCGGAGCCGTCCTTGAGCTGCCCCATGCCGGTGTGGAGCTTGATCGCGCCGTCAGAGAGCTGCTGGATGCCGCCTGTGAGTGCCTTGCTGCCGTCAGCGAGCTGACCCATACCGTTTGTCAGATCTGCAGAACCTGTCTGGAGGTGTGTCATGCCGTTGTTGAGGGCAGCTGCACCGTCAGAGAGCTGTGTGATGCCGCCGGAAAGAGCCTTGCTGCCGTCTGCGAGCTGACCCATGCCGTTGGACAGATCCGCAGAACCTGTCTGAAGCTGTGCCATGCCGTTATTGAGTGCTGTTGCACCGTCAGAAAGCTGCTTGATGCCGCCGGTCAGGGAATCCAGACCGCCGAGGAGCTCCTTGCTGCCGTCATTCAGCTTGCCGAGACCGCCGTCGAGCTGCTCTGCACCGCCGGATACAGTATGCGCACCTGCGCTCAGTTCTGCCGAGGATGCGGAAAGCTTTGCAGTGCCGTCTGCCAGTGCCTTGCCGCCTGCATCTGCCTGTGCCAGACCTGCGGACAGACTGCCGAGACCGGTATTCAGCTCAGCCGCGCCGCTTGTGAGGGCGCTCACGCCGTCCTTGATCGCGCCGCCGTCCTTCATGGATGCAGCAATCTGCTGCTGACCTGCGATTGTCTGCTTGAGTGTCTCAATTGCAATGCCGAGCTCCTGAGAGGGCGCCTGTGCGAACGCCGCTTCGAGCGCAGCGAGCACCTGCTGGTTGGCAGCGATGGTGGTTTCGAGGGAGGTGCTTGCGGTATCCAGACCCGCGCCGACCTGCGTCAGACCGTCGGAGAGATTCTGAGAACCGGCAGCCAGTGCATCCGCACCGTTCTTGGCATTGGTGATACCTGCGGAGAGCGCTGCGGTGGAATCGCTGATCTGTGCCGCACCGGCGGAAAGTGCATCCGCGCCGTTTGCAAGGGCAGCGGAGCCGTCCTTGAGCTGTGCGGAGCCTGTGGTCAGGGAATCCATGCCCTCACCGAAGGTCTTGGTGCCTGCGGTGAGCTGATCGGTGCCTGCATTCACCTGTGCAAAACCGTTGACCAGTGCAGCGGAGCCGTCAGCTGCCTGTGTGATGCCGTCCTGGAGCGCAGCCGCGCCGTCCTTGGCGGAGCCAATGCCTGCATCGAGCTTTGCCGCACCGTCGGTGACCTGTGTGAAGCCGCCGGTCAGCTTGCCGGAGCCTTCTGCTGCCTGGTCGATACCTGCCTGTAATTTTGCAGCACCGTCCTTGGCACTGTTGATGCCTGCATCGAGCTTTGCCGCACCGTCAGTGACCTGCGTGAAGCCGTCCGTCAGGGCAGCGGAGCCGTCTGCTGCCTGATCGATGCCAGCCTGCAGGGCAGCCGCACCGTCCTTGGCGCTGGTGATGCCTGCATCGAGCTTTGCGGCACCGTCATTGACCTGAACATAGCCCTTGACGAGCTTGTCAGAGCCGTCGCAGACCTTGCCGAGACCGTCGTCAATCTTCATGGAGCCGTCGCGTGCGGAGCGGATACCGTCGGTCAGGGACTTAGTACCGTCCTGTACCTTGGAGAAGCTGCCGAACAGGGTCGCGGAGCCGCCCTTGGCGGAAAAGATGCCGTCATAGAGGGACTTCATGCCGTCTGCTGCGGTCTGTGTGCCGTCAGAGAGCTTCTGTGCGCCGTCTGCGAGGGTATCCGCACCGTCATGCAGATCGGATGCGCCGTTCACGAGCTTCTGCACGCCGCTCTCGAGGTCATTCGTACCATCGGAGAGCTCACAGATGCCGTCATAGAGCTTGGTGGTGCCGTCGCACAGGTCGCCGGCTGCGTCATTGAGCTGGTTGAGCTTATCCTCCAGCTCGTCGAGATCCGCCGCCTTGTCCAGCTCGATCTCGTTGAATACCTGATTGGAAACAACCGTCACGCTGCTGTCCATCTTGAAGTCCTTCACATCGCACTCGATCTTGAAGCTGTCCGGGATCTCCACGTCGATCTTGTCGATGTCGCGCAAACCTTGACATTGGAGAACACGTCATTGTTCAGTATGGCGGTGCTGGCTGCCATGAAAGGCACGCAAATCGTGCGGTTCTCGCCGGCGATGGTCTTAGTGATGGCAGTATTGTTGCGGTAGGTCCACTCCATCACGAGGTGACCGCTCTTGCCCTTGATGCCATCGGCGCTGACGCGCTGTCCGTCGAGGGTATAGTTCAGCGTCACATCCACCGGGAGGGACTTGTTGGAGTTGCCGCGGTAGTAGATATCGGAGCCATTGGCAGCCCAGCTCATGCCGGTGCTGCTCTGGGAGTAACCCTCATCGCCCTTGACATTCTCGATGTCGGTCAGGTTGGACTTGTCGGGGATCTCCTTGAGTGCCTGCGGGTTCTTCAGCCAGTCGCTGACGATGACCTCACGGGGCGTAGCATTGCTGTTGCAGAGGACGTAAACCGTCTCATCCTTGAAGGTTGTGTCATTCTCCGGCACACGCGCTGCGGCATCTGCTTCAGCAGCGGTATCCTCGGGCTTGAGGGAATCGGTAATGGCTGCGGTATCCTCCATCGCGGAGGCGTTTTTATGGCTGTTGTATGCAATGGCACCTGTACCGCCTGCGGAAATGGCAATGGCGAGAATACATGCAATAATCTTCTGATAACGTTTCATACAGAACACTCCTTTATGTGTGATAAGCGAATAATTGGGGGCTGAAGCCCGCGATCAATGCTGCATCGCAGGAGTCAGCTGGGAATTGTTGTTTTTTGTCTGATCCTTCGGCAGGAAGCCGGCGCTGGTCTTGCAGATGATCGGATCCAGCAGGAGGAACATGGACGGGAGCACCGGCAGGACAACGACCATCGAGATGATCGCGCCGCGGGACAGCAGCATGCAGAGCGAGGAGATCATGCCGATCTTGGAAACGAACGCCACGCCGATGGTTGCCGCGAAGAAGCCGAGTGCCGAAACAATGACGCTGCTCATGGAGGTGGCAAGCGCGATGCCGATGGATTCGTGCTTATCCTTTCCGGAGGAGCGCTCCGCCTTGTAGCGGGTGGTCATCAGGATCGCGTAATCGACGGTCGCGCCGAGCTGAATGGTGCCGATGACCACCGATGCGATGAACGGCAGGGAATCGCCAATGTAGAAGCTCAGTCCCAGGTTAATCATAATCGCCAGCTCAATGACAGCGACCAGGATCACCGGCAGGGTGATGCTGCGGAAGGTGATGAGGATGATCGCGAAGATCACAGCCATCGAGAGCACGGAAACGACCTTGAAGTCGTGCGCGGTGATCTGGATCAGATCCTTGGTCGCCGGCGCTTCACCGATCAGCAGACCATTGGGATCATAGCGCTTGACGATCTCGTTCAGGGCAGTGACCTGATCGTTGACCTCATCGGAGGCAACCTTGTACTCCGAGCCGATCATCATGAGCTGGTAGTCGCCGCTGCGGAGTGCATCGGTCATGCGCTTCGGGATGACCTCCTCCGGAACGCGCTCACCAACGATGGAATTCAGGCTCAGCGTGAAGGAAACGCCCTCCACCTGCTTCATCTCATGAAGCATCTTGGAGCAGGCCTTTGCATCGAGCGAGCTGTTGACGAGGAGCATGTGGGTGCTGTTCATATTGTATTCTTCCGAAAGCTTGTCGTTTGCGACCACGCTGTCGAGCGTTCTCGGAAGGGTGCTGTCGAGGTTGTAGTACACGTCGTAGTGACCGTTGCCGTAGACTGCCGGGAACAGGAGCACCAGACCCACTGTCAGGAACAGCACGAAATGCTTGGTGATGAATGCCGGGATCTTCTTGAATTCCGGCAGGAACGCTCTGTGCGATGTCTTGAGGATCGCCTTCTCGAAGATCAGGATCATCGACGGGAGGACGGTGACGCAGGCGATGACGCCGAATACAACGCCCTTTGCCATGACGATACCGAGGTCAAGACCCAGTGTGAAGCTCATGAAGCACATCGCCAGGAAGCCGGCAATGGTCGTGAACGAGGAGCTGACCACGGAGGTGACAGTGGATGCAATTGCGTGTGCCATCGCCTCATTGCGGTCGGTGTAGCTGCGCTGCATTTCCTTGTAGCTGTGCCAGAGGAAGATGGAGTAGTCCATCGTGACACCGAGCTGGAGGACTAAGCACAGCGCCTGGGTCAGGAACGAAATCTCACCGAAGAAGAAGTTGGTGCCGAGGTTCCAGACAATCGCCAGTCCGATGCCGATCATGAAGAACACCGGAATCAGGAAGCTGTCCATGGTAATTGCCAGTACGATGCTGGTCAGAAGCACCGCAACAATCGCATACATCGGTGTTTCGGAATCGGAGAGGTGCTTCATGTCGGTGGTGATACCGCTCATGCCGGAGATGAAACACTGTTTGGAGGTGATCTTCCGCATCTCGTCGATGGCGTTCATCGTGCTGTCCGCGGAGGTGGTATCCTCGAAGAAGACCACCATCAAAGTGGTGTCGCCGGCATTGAAGAAGTCATAGACCTTCTTGGGGAGGACTTCCTTCGGAATGGTGATGTCCGCGAGGCTGTCGTACCAGAGCACCTCTGCCACGCCGTCCACCTGTTCGAGATCCTCACGGACCTTGGCAACGTCCTTATCGGGCATGCCCTCGACGACGACAAACGAAAAGCCGCCTTTTCCGAATTCGTCCTTTAGAATATCCTGTCCCTGCATCGTCTCCAGATCCTTCGGGAGGTAGGAGAGAATGTCGTAATTAACGCGGGTGTTGAGGTAGCCGATTGCAGCCGGCACCACCATGGCAAGCCCAAGGATGAGGATCAGGAGCTTATGCTTGACGACCCATTCACCAAACTTTAACATGGTATCATATCCTTTCATCTGAATTTGACCGGAGGTCATTTTTCTTTCTTTTCTACAGTATACTCCAAAAATAACCGTCAGTCAATAGCTAAATTCAAAATAATTGACCGTCGGTCAGAAATTTGGCGGACTGCACAAATATTCCACATAAATTTTATGACCATTGGTCAGTTATGAGAGCTTGACAATCAGAAATTTTTGCGGTATAATTAAGAAAACACGCAATTCTCCCCGGAAATCGGGGAACAGACGGAAAGGAGCCTTTCTCTATGGGAAAGCTGGAAGTGAACAAACGTCACAAGGAAAGCTCACTCCTGAATACCGCATTTGAATTTTTTACAACCAAGGGGTTCAGCAAGACCTCCATCTCGGATATTGTCGGAAATGCAGGCGTTGCCAAGGGCACGTTCTATCTGTATTTCAAGGACAAGTACGACATCCGCAACAAGCTGATCTGCCATAAGTCCAGCCAGCTCTTTCGGACGGCAGTGCAGGAGCTTGAAAGTGCCCCGGACTTCCAGACGATGTCCTTTGAGGATCGGATACTTTATATAATAGACAATATCGTGACACAGCTCGCGGAGAATCAGGCACTCCTGACATTCATCGCGAAGAATCTGAGCTGGGGTGTGTTCAAGACCGCGCTGACGACGCCGGTCACGGAGGAGGATATTAACTTCGCGGATGTGTACCATGCGATGCTCGACGAAGCCCCCTATGAATTCAAGGATCCGGAGATCATGCTCTTTCTGATCGTCGAGCTGGTATCCGGTGCGTGCTATTCGGCAATTCTCTACAAGGATCCCTGCGATCTGGAAACACTAAAGCCCCATTTGTATGAAACGATCCGCATGATGATCCGCACGCATCAGGGACCGGAAAAACACTGAAAATAAGAGGATGCAGCATCTGCCGCATCCTCTGTTTGTTATTTATGCTGCTTCGCCACAGCGATGACCGCACTGCGTCCGGCTGGATAGATCCGGTTGCCTTCGCGGTGAATCAGATCGTTGCAGTCCTGCCCGCTGATGTGCGGAAGGTTCGTGTAGAATTCGATGGACCAGTGCCAGCCGTCAGGAAGTGCCGGGAGTGTCACGGGGACATTCTCCCAGTAGGCGTTGATGCAGAGATAGATCACATCGTCGCAGTCCTTGTCGTCCTTGCCGGCATACATGATGCCGATGCAGCGGGTATCCTCCTGGATGCACGCATTCCAAGGGATGCCGCCGATGTGGACGGACGTAGACGGGAAGCCGAACGAACATTCCTCGGTGTCATGCCGCATCACGGGATGATGCTTGCGGAATTTGATGAGATCGCGCACGAAATCATGCACCTCACGGAATTTCGGCAGACGGCTCCAGTCAAGCCACGAGATCTCGTTATCCTGACAGTAGGCATTGTTATTGCCGAACTGCGTATTGCAGAATTCATCGCCTGCGAGGAACATCGCCGCGCCGCGGCTGCAAAGCAGCGTCACAAAGGCATTCTTCACCAGCCGGATGCGCAGACCGTTGACATGCGGATCCTTGGTCTCGCCCTCAAAGCCGCAGTTCCAGCTGTTATTGCAGTCGGAGCCGTCGGTATTGCGCCAGCCGTTGCGCTCGTTGTGCTTCTGGTTGTAGCTGTAGATATCCCACATTGGGAAACCGTCGTGGCAGGTCAGAAAGTTGACCGTCGCGTTCAGACCACGAGTTGCCGGATCATAGAGATCCTGTGAGCCGAGGATGCGCTGCACCGCGCACCATGCCTGCCCGCTGTCGCCCTTGAGGAAGCAGCGCAGTTCATCGCGGTAGCGCCCGTTCCATTCCGCCCAGCGTGACCAGGACGGGAAGCTGCCGACCTGATACAGACCGCCAGCATCCCACGCCTCCGCGATGAGCTTGACCTTGCTGAGGATCGGGTCAAACGCGAGCTCCTTGAGCAGGGGGGCGTTCTCCATCGGCGCACCGTCCTCATTGCGGTCGAGGATGGAGGCAAGATCGAAACGGAACCCGTCTACGCGGTATTCCACGACCCAGTAGCGCAGGCAGTCGATGATGAACTGCTGCACGATGGGGTGGTTGCAGTTGAAGGTATTGCCGCAGCCGCTGAAATTGAAGTATTTGCCGTCCGGCGTGAGCATGTACCAGACGGAATTGTCCAGCGCCTTGAAGGAGAAGGTGGGACCGTCCTCGTTGCCCTCGGAGGTGTGGTTGAATACCACGTCCAGGAACACCTGGATGCCGTTTTCCTTCAATGTCCGGATGAGCGTTTTCAGCTCGTCACCCTCGTGATTGTGCTCGATCTGCGAGGTGTAGCTTGTATTGGGCGCGAAGAAGCTGGTTGTATTGTAGCCCCAGTAATTGAGGAGCTGCCAGCCGTCCACATCGCGCACCTCTGCCATTTCGTCAAACTCGAAGATGGGCATGAGCTCCACGGCGTTGACACCCAGATCCTTCAGATACGGGATTTTCTCGATGATGCCCGCAAAGGTGCCGGGGTGCTTGACCTTGGAGGACTTGTGCTGCGTGAAGCCGCGCACATGCATCTCATAGATGACCAGATCCGTGAACGGAATATCCGGCACCATAAACTTGCCCCAGTGGAACTGATCGACGACGATGCGCCCGTGATAGTCGCTGCCCGTTTTCACGCCCCACACGCGCTGTCCCGTGACCGCTTTGGCATAGGGATCCAGAATATTCTGATCCTTGTTGAACAGCAGCCCCTTCTTCGGGTCATAGGGACCGTCGCAGCGGTAGCAGTACTCGTATTCGTGAATATCCAGGTCGAATACCATGATCGACCAGGTATTGCCGATCCGGTAGTCCGGCGGGATGGGAATAATGGCGGCAGGCTCCGTTTCCGTGTTGCGGAAGAGCACCAGGGAGCAGGATGTTGCCTTGGAGGAGTGAATGGTGAAATTCACGGCATATCCCATCGGTGTTGCGCCGATGAGCGTATGGATCCCCGGACAGACATCAAAGCCGGCAATGTTTTCGATGGAAGTATAATATTTTTTGTGCGGCATAGTATCAACCCTTTCTATGAAGCATTGGTAAATACCGTTTGGATAACAGTAATTTTTGATTGATTTATAGCGGAAAATCTGCTCTTATTATCAGTATAAGGGGAAACGGGAAATTTGTCAAGGGATATGGGATGGTCAGCTTCTACCAAGTTGAACAATCAAAATTGGCGATGTTGGACAGAAGCATGGAGGAAAACGATTTCCTGGATTCGCTCTTGACAAGCTCTGGAAATTATGCTATACTATAAAAGTATTCAAACCAAACGAAAACTATACCATTCAGGAGTGATATACCTATGTCAATGGAATTCATCCGCAAGCTGCCCATTCCGCAGGAGATCAAGAAGGAGTATCCGCTTTCGGTTGCCTTTGAGCTGGTCAAGAAGCAGCGTGACGAGGAGATCGCTAAGATCTTCACCGGTGAGAGCGACAAGCTCTTGTTCATCATCGGACCGTGCTCTGCCGACCGTGAGGATGCCGTGATGGAGTACATCCACCGCCTTGCAAAGCTCCAGGAGCAGATCAAGGACAAGATCCTCATCCTCCCGCGCATCTACACCAACAAGCCCCGCACGAACGGCACCGGCTACAAGGGCATGGTTCACCAGCCCGACCCGACCAAGGAGGAGGACATGCTGGAGGGACTGCTGTCCATCCGCAAGCTGCACCGCCGTGCGATTGAGGAGACAGGCTTCACCTGTGCCGATGAGATGCTCTATCCGGAGAATTACCGCTATCTGTCGGATCTGCTGAGCTATGTTGCCGTCGGCGCCCGCAGCGTCGAGGATCAGCAGCATCGTCTGACCGTGTCCGGCATGGACATTCCGGCAGGTATGAAGAATCCGACCTCCGGCGACCTGTCTGTCATGTTCAATTCGATCTATGCAGCGCAGTCGAGCCATACCTTCCTGTACCGCGGCTGGGAGGTTCGCACGGCGGGCAATCCGCTGACCCACGCGATTCTGCGCGGTTATGTGAACAAGCACGGCGAATCCCTGCCGAACTACCATTACGAGGATCTGCTGCTCACACACCGGTATTACACGGAGAAGAATCTCGTGAACCCCGCCGTCATCGTGGACACGAACCACGCCAACTCCGGCAAGCAGTATCTGGAGCAGCCGCGTATTGTTTCCGAGGTGCTGCACTGCTGCCGTCATAATGAGGACATCCGCCGCATGGTCAAGGGCTTCATGGTGGAGAGCTATCTCATGGACGGCTGCCAGAAGATCGGAGACGGTGTCTTCGGCAAGTCGATCACTGATCCCTGCCTCGGCTGGGAAAAGACCGAGGATCTGCTCCTCCGCACTGCAGATTCCCTCTGATCCATCTGCAAACAAAATCCCCATCGGTTCTCCGGTGGGGATTTTCTTATGTTCCGTTCTTTTTGCGGATCCGCAGCTCACGGAAGAATGCCGAAAGCTGCTCGCTGCATTCCTCACGGAGCACACCGGGGAACACCTGCGGTTTGTAGTTGTAGGGCAGCTCGAACATCTGCTGCACCGAGACAACCGCACCGCTTTTCGGATCGGATGCGCCGAAATAGACCTCATCGATCCGCGCCTGAATGATCGCGCCGCTGCACATCGGACACGGCTCCAGCGTCACAAACAACGCACAGTCCGGCAGCCGCCAGCCGCCCAGCCGTTTACAGGCATCGTCGATCGCCATGAGCTCTGCATGGGCAAGCGCACGCTTATCGATTTCCCGCCGGTTGTAGCCCTCACCGACGATCTCGCCGCTGTTACGGCGGACGATCACCGCTCCGACCGGAACCTCACCGAGTGCTGACGCCTGTGCGGCAAGCTCCATAGCGCGGCGCATGTATCGTTCGATTTCCATAGCGTCCTCCTATGCCAGCATCGCCGTCATGATGATGAGCAGCATGCAGACAATGATTGTAATCATCATCGGCAGTGTGGTGTAGAAAGCCATTACCTGATCGGAGAATGTCATATACTCCTTGTTCTGCGGTGCGGATCCGCTCTCGGTTTTGTCGCTGATCGTCAGCACGATGAGTGCAAGAAGCCCTACCACGCACGGAAACAGAATTACGATCCACCATCTTGCGGAATACATATCACCAAAGTTTTCGAGCTGATACATTGCGAACATGTAGATCTCGTGAATGATGCGCAGGATAATTGCTGTCAGGAAGCTCCCCGTGCGGATCATGAAGAGCGAGATTGTGAGTGTAACCAGCCCCAGACGCACAGCATCCTGCAGATTATGAGTCAGGAGCATTGCCATGATTGTGACAGTTGTCACTGCGAAGACATCCCCGAATTGCCGCAGCGCCTGAAACAGGCAGCTGTGAAACAGCAGTTCCCAGAACAGAGGCGCGATGAAAATTGTGAACAGCATGTACAGGATCATTCTGTGACTGTTTGTATCGGCTGCGTCGGAGATCGCTCGGTATTTTTCCATCTCCGCTGAGCGTGAGATCATGGAAAAGCCCAGACCTACACTGAGCAGCATCATCAGTGAAATACTGCTGAGAAGCTGTCGGGTATGCATGACCTTGACCGGAACAGAAATGCGCAGCGGCATTTTCAGGCATAACCCGATCAGCAGCGTCGGCACAAGCAGCTTGAGGATCTGCAAGGCTGCCGAGAACACAAAAACTGTCATTTCCTCGCCGTAGTAACGGCTTTCGCCCCAGTACATTGTTTCGATGTGCATTCCCAATATCTGTGCCAGCTCGACCAGCACCTTATCCAGCAGATTCTCGATCAGCAGATAGCACAGAAATGCGGCGCCTGCCAGAATGCCAAGCTGTTTGAGAGCATTCTGTTCTGCCTGCGCCGGTGTGCGGCTGACGATCGATTGGTTTTCGGAGAATGCTGCTTCCTTCGGATTGCGGACAAAATCAAATCCATATGGGTTGCCTGCGCGTCTCCGCCAGATCCGATAGGCATCCTGATAGTCTTCGGTTTGATTGACAGCGGTGTATTCTTCTGCAACATCTAAAAGCTTATCTTCTATGATATCCTGCATCCTATCACCCCAGACGTATGATAATCCATAATACTATTATACCATATCTTTCAAAGGGATTTACCTATTATTCCGAAATTTTTTATAAAAAAAATGTTAACAAATCCGGACGAAAAAGGCTGTTTATGGCAGATTGTAAATTTACCAGTTGTAAATACATCACAGAATTATAAATACCGTATAATATAACGGCTGATTTTTTTGAATTTTAATGCATATTCACGAATTATTCATTGACGATTCGCTCGATTTATGCTATAATAGATTCATGGGCACCAGAGTACCCAATTCAAATTCACTGTACGGAAAGGTGATCGAAATGAAACGAAATCATATACTTCGGACTGTTTCCGGCGGGCTTGCCCTGCTGATGACGATATTACAGATGCCTGTTGTTCCGACGGATGCGGAGGAGCAGCTCGCCATGCGCATTTCCAAGCTGAACGTATCGGAGTCTGAGATCGGAGAGAATCGTCTGCTTTCGGTTGATGTACTGATTGAAGGCAATGAGAAGGGCTTCCTTGCGGCGGAATTCGGTGTTGCCTATGATACCCGTCTTGCTCTGCAAAGCATCACCCCTTGCTGCAAGGCAGCGGAGAGCTTTGTGTTCAACAGCACCAGTGAAAACCATATGATCTGGTTCAGCGGTGCCAATGTCAATGCGGAAAGCGGCGCAACCAAGGGAAGAACGCAGCTCTTTAAGCTGGATTTCGTTCTCCCGCAGGACTACAGCGTCGGAGATGATTACGTGATTACGTATGAATGGAACGGTGTGGACGGCTCCCCGGCTTTCTGGTACACGGACAAGACCGAGGATGCGGTGGACAGCCTGATGGCATATTCCCGGACCGGATCCATTTCCATTCCGTCACCGGATGCGCCGCGTCTGAGCAAGAACTATGTTGAGCTGAATCCCTTCGGCACCGTCCAGCTGAATGTGGAAAATGCCTCGGCGGACGGTATGTGGTTCTCCGACAATGAGCGGGTTGCGACGGTGGAAAACGGCGTTATCACGGGTGTAGCTCCCGGAAGCTGCGTCATTTCCGTCTTTTTGTCAGATTCAAGCTCGTTCCTTTCCTGTGATGTGACAGTTCGCAATGAGTTCATTTACAGCATGTTCGACACGGAACCGGTCAGGATCTTTGCAGAGGATCAGATCGTAAAGCTGGAATACCCTAATCCTGTCGGCTCCACCTCGTGGATTTCGACGAATACCAATGTTGTGACAGTGGACGATGGTATTCTCAAGGCGATCGGCAACGGCACGGCGCAGATCATTGCAACGAACAACGGTGTTTCCAAGATGAAAATGGTAACGGTACAGCTCGGTGAAACGCCGGAGCCGACCCAGCCCACGACGAAAGCGACCAAGGTCACGACAACTACCACAAGCACAACAATAACCACCACAACGGAACCAACCACAAGCACAACAACAACCACCACAACGGAACCAACCACGAGCACAACCACTACCACTACCACAACACAGACAACCACCACGATGACGACTGCCACAACACAGACGACCACCACGGCTGCAACCGCAGCCACGCAAACAACCACAGAGCCAACGCAGACCATGACAGTTCCAAAGGAACCGTTTGAACTGGGCGATGCGGACGGCAGCGGCATCATCAATGCTAATGATGCGACGGTGATTCTGATTGCAGCAGCAAGAGTAGGTACCGGTCAGGGTACAGGGATGGATCCGGAGAAGCAGAAAGCCGCAGATGTCAACCATGACGGCTACATCGATGCTAATGATGCAGTCACAGTTCTGCGGTATGCAGCGGCAATTGGAGTCAATATCCATCATCCGATCTCCTACTATATCTGATGAAAAATATCCCCGGCTTGCGCCGGGGATATTTTCATTCACGCTCACACATTTTCAGGACGATCTTCGCCACGCGCTCTGCGGCTTTGACCTCAAACTCATCGAAGGACATCGCGCCGTCATCGTCTGCCAGATCGGAGATGCACCGCACGCTGACAAACGGTGTCTTGTTGCGCCATGCACACTGACCGATTGCTGCTGTCTCCATGTCGATGGCATCGGGCTGATGGGCTTCCACAATTTTCGCCTTGACTGCGCTGTCAGTGACAAACGCATCGCCGGATACAATTTTGCCTGCATGGCTGACAATTCCCATCTCGTCGCAGACAGCCTTCGCAAGCGCCTGCAGTGCATCGTCTGCTTCATACTCCGCATGATAGGGCGGATAATCCGCAAGGAAATGCCGATCCAGATCGTGGGGGAGCACCGTTGTGGAAACGACGATCTCCAGCACCTTGATGTCGCGCTTCATGCCGCCCGCAATACCGGTGTTGATGATGCAGTCCACGCCAAAACGGTCGATCATGATCTGCGTGCAGACCGCTGCATTGACCTTGCCGATGCCGCAGCATGCGGTGATAATTTTATTTGCGCCGTGAATGCTCTCCATAAACGTATAGCCGGCAATTTCGTGCTTGACCGGGTTCTCCTGAATACTCTGAATGTCCTTGAGCTCTGACGGCATTGCGCCGATGATTCCGATGGTTTTCATGTGATGTAACTCCTTTTCATTTTTTCGGGCTTGCGCCCGATCAGGAGGGGGCTGCCCGCCCCCTCCTGAACCTCCCCTCGGCAGGAACATGCGTCCCTGCACCCGCACGGCATTACTCTCCGCGTGCCGCCTTGCGCAGCATTCTCTGCTTGAGCTCCCATAGCTCCGGCGAGAGGTCAACGAAGTAATCCTGCGGATTCTCGAAACGCTTGACTTCCTCCCAGATGGTTTCCAGCTGCGCCTTGCAGTAGGTCTGGATCTCCTTGAGGGACGGGCTTGTATAGACGCATCTCCCGTGCTCGAATGCCGGGACGAGAAGCCGCTTTGCCGTGAAATTCGTCACAGTCTTGCGCTTGTAGGTGTGTACCGGATCGAAGATCTCGTAGGGCTGGGTATCGTCGATGAACTCTGTGCTCAGGGTCAGTACGTCCGCAATTGCCTTGCCGCTCTCGTTGTCGAACAGCCGCCATACCGTCTTGAAGCCGGGGTTAGTGACCTTGACGGCATTCTCGGAAACCTTGATCTTCGGGATGATCTTGCCGTTCTTCTCGACTGCCGCCAGCTTGTAGACACCGCCGAATACCGGCTCAGACTTGGAGGTCACCAGACGCTCGCCCACGCCGAAGGAGCTGATTTCCGCGCCCTGCATGATGAGATCACGGATGATATATTCATCCAGCGAATTGGATGCCACAACGCCCACATACGGCAGACCGGCTTCATCCAGCAGCTTCCGGCACTGCTTGGAAAGATACGCAATATCGCCCGAATCAATGCGCACGCCCGCACCCTTGTGTCCCTGTGCCTCAAGCTCCTTGAAAACAGTGATGGCATTGGGCAGACCGCTTTTCAGCACGCTGTAGGTGTCGATGAGGAGCGTGCAGGCATCGGGGTAAACCTTCGCATAGGCTCGGAACGCATCCAGCTCGGAATCAAAGAGCTGCACGAAGCTGTGCGCCATTGTGCCGAGCGCCGGGATGCCGTACTCACGGTCGGCAATCGCGCAGGCAGTACCCGCCACGCCGCCGATATACGCGGCTCTCGCGCCCAGAACGGCACCGTCATAGCCCTGTGCACGTCTCGAACCGAATTCCATGACCGGTCGTCCCTGTGCCGCTGTCACGATGCGGTTCGCCTTGGTGGCGATCAGCGACTGATGATTGATCGACAGGAGGATCATGGTCTCGACAAGCTGTGCCTGCATCGCAGGACCGCGCACAGTCAGCACCGGCTCGTGCGGGAAGATCGGGGTACCCTCCGGAACCGCCCAGACATCGCACTTGAATTGGAAATTCCGCAGATAATCAAGGAATTCCTCGCAGAACAGGTTCTTGCTGCGCAGATAGGCAATATCCTCGTCGGTAAAGCTGAGCTTCTTCAGATAGTCAATGACCTGCTCCAGACCGGCGGCTATGGCATACGCCGCATTGTCCGGCGCCTTGCGGTAGAACATGTCAAAGTAGGCGATTTCGTCCCCCACACCGTTTTCGAGGAACCCGTTGCCCATGGTCAGCTCGTAAAAATCGACGAGCATCGAAAGATTTCTTGCATCCATTGCATTTTCCTCCAATCAATATGCGATTTCGCTGGTAAGTGTGATCCCCGCCTGCGCCATAAATTGCAGCGCGGCGGCGTTACATTCATCCGCATTGTGTCCCGGCGCGTCATACGTCTCGACGACATTCACCGGAACAAGCACCTCCATCGGGCGGTTTGCCTGATTGCAGAGCGTTTTGAGTGTCAGGCAGAACTGCATCACGCAGATGTCCGTGCAGACACCGCAGACGACAATTCTTGTAATCGCGGCGTTTTTCGCAAGCCATGTCTGAAATTCCGGCGTAATCGCACCGTTGGTGGAATTTTTCTCAATTTTCAGATAGCCGCCGATTTGTTCCAGACGCGGTGCAAGTTCGGATTCGCTGGTACCACGGATGCAGTGCGGCGGAAAGCTTTGGAATTCGATGCAGTCCGGCTCGTGGCAGTCGGCAAAGGCAACGGTCGGAATCCGGTTATCTTTTGCGAATTGCAGAAGCGTTTCACAAGCCGGGAGTATGGATGCACTGCGCGGGCTGGACAGCACGCCTTCGGTCAGGAAGCCGTTCACCATATCGACAATGACAAGGGCTGTTTTGCCGTCTCTGAGCATCTGTGCGTTGGTCATCGGGTAATTGGTTTTCATAGTGATCTCTCCTATCCTAGTATTATACTATATTTTCAGGTCTGCGTCAAGTGCTGCCTGCGCTTTTTTGCGGGCAGCGTCCTCGGCAGCATGTTTTTCCCTATAGTTTTGATACAGTTTCCAGATGCTGCAATAGTCAGCATAGAACCGGATCATCCGGAGCAGCGTTTCGTCCGGAACGGGAATCTCGCCGTGTCTTTGGATGATTTTCGGTGCTGTCGATGCCAGATTCCAGACCATGACCATGCCCTCCGTTTCCGGTGTGAGAAACAGGTAGCCGTAATCATCCGGTTCGCAGCAATGCTTGATGCCGTCCGACATATACAGGCACATGGTCAGCAGAAATGAACGCTTTGCATCCGTCAGTGCTTTGGTGAGGCAAACATTGCCGTAGCCGTAGCAGCGCTCAACGTACTGCAAGGCGCTTTTCCAGAGCCGGACGCGCTCTGCATCGGTTGTGACGGTGAAATGAAAGTCCTCCGCCAGCACAATGTCCTTGCTTCGCCAGAAATCCTGCTCTTTCCACATTTCCCGCTGTACGGCGGCAACATTGCAAAGCTCCCACTGTTCGGGAAACAGCTTTTTTCTTGCTTTGCTACTGTTCAGCACATACCAGACAGCGGCTTCGGTCAGATCGGCGGGAATTTCGCCGGTCTGTTCTGTCAGTTCGCAGGAATCCGACATTGTGGTATAACCGCCTTCATCCGGTTCGCACATCCGGTCGGTATGAACACGGAATGTCACTGTTTCTGCGAAATGATCGCCAAATACTGCAAACGTATGAAGCACATGCTCTTGTTCGGGCTGTGCAGAAAGCCTGGTCATGCGGAAGTGTTCGGTTTCCAGCAGGCAAATCAGATCCAGCTTCCGGAAATACCGGAACGCATTATGGCTGATTTTGCCGAACTCCCGCAGCAGTACCATGATTTGCACTTTTTCCTCCGGCGTGGTTTCGCGGAATATATATTCCATGCTATCCCTTCTTCCGGTAAATGCGGCTCGGACGGTGCTTGCCGCCGGTCGCCATCTTGTCGGTCTCCTCGATCTGCTCCGCGATTTTCTTGCGGAAATTCGCCTTGTACAGCGGTGTCCCGAGGATGATTTCATATACCTTTTGCAGCTCGGGGAGGGTGAATTCCTCACCGACGAGGGAAAAGGCAATGTCCGTATAGCTGACCTTGTTCCTGATGCGCTCCAGTGCGTAGCGGATGATTTGCGCGTGATCGAAGGCGAGATCACTCGCTTCCGCCATGTCCTGCGCAGGGAAAAATTCCGACTCCCGGTTGGGATGCGCGATGCTCTCCCAAGGAACGAGGGCACAGTACGAAACGGAAATGACCCGCATCCTGGGATCCCTGTCAGGAGCACCCCATGTGTAGAGCTGCTCGAAGTAAATCCCGGAAAGCCCGGTTTTCTGGGACAAGGCGCGTTCGGCGGCAGCGTCGAGCGTCTCCTCCGTTCCGACGAACACCCCCGGCAGGGCGAGTCTTCCCTGAAACGGATGCTCCTGCCGCCGGGTGAGCAGCACCTGGAGACTCCCGTCGCGGATGGTCAGAAGCACGAGATCCACTGTCACAGACGGGCGGTCGTAGGCGTCCTTCCGGTAGCTTTGGAGAAATTCAGATTCGTTCATGGGCTTCATCTCCTTGTTAGTAGCTGTTTGCTACTTTCTTTCTCTATGATAGTATATTTTTGCTACTTTGTCAAGTGGTTTCAGCAAATTTGAATGAAATTGTCGATATACACAATGGATGCACCTCAATTGTTTCACGGATTATGCACTGTGACTCTTCAAAACAAAATAGCAGCAATATAAAAATACAATCTGGAATATTTTGGCCTTTTTTAACAAAAGATATTGACAAACTGTGAAACGTGTGCTATACTTATAGAAGTTGGTTCCGATTGGACTGGCTATATGGAGAAAGGTACCCCTTCTGCGATGCAGAAGGGGATTGCCTTTTTGGGAACCGAATCTGTATAAAAAAAATGGATTTTTTTGCATTACCCCCTTTACTTTTTTCAAGAGGTGTGCTATAATATATATGTTGTATTGTATCCCGCTAGGGAATAATAACACAAGGAGGAACTTCATATGAAAAAAGACACCAAATCTCTTGTTCTGCTGGGTGTATTGACGGCGATTGAGCTGGTGTTCCTGCTGACGCCGATCGGAACTGTACCCATCGGACCGCTCTCCATCTCCCTCGGAATGATCCCCGTGGCGATCGCGGCTATCGCGCTCGGACCGGTCGGCGGACTGATCCTGGGATCCGTGTTCGGTATCATGAGCTTTCTGCAGTGCTTCGGCATCGGCGTACCCAGCGGCATGGGCGCAATTCTTGCCGGCATCAACCCGGTACTGGCGTTCATCCAGCGTTTCGTTCCGAGAGCACTCGACGGCTTCCTCGTAGGTCTGATCTATGAGGCAGTTGCAAAGTTCAACAAGCAGACTGCCTGCTTTGTAACGGGCTTCTGCGCAGCATTCCTGAATACTGTGCTCTTTATGGGCTCCCTGGTGCTGCTTTTCGGCAATACCGAGTATGTACAGGGTCTGATGGCGGGCAGAAATGTGATCGCTTTCATCATTGGTTTCGTCGGCATCAATGCGGTCGTAGAAATGATCGCATCCACAATTGTTGTCGGACTCGTAGGCGTGGCGCTCCATGCGGCTAAGCTGATTGAACAGCCGAATTCCGCTGCTCCGAAAGCCGCCTGAGACTGACAAATACCTAAGTACAATACAGCGAGCGGTGCTCCGCCAGAGAGCACCGCTATTTCAGAGACTTGAATCTGGCGATTTTACTATATTTCTGTGAATACCGCGCATTACTTCATCAAATAATCACATGCGGGAGTATAAATCGAGGGGGATTGACGTATGCCAGACAATAAGCACATTGCCGTGATCGTGGCTGGAATCGATGAGGAGTATCAACGCACTGTCATCGAGGGTATCATTGACTGCGCCAGGGCAAATGATGCGAATTTATCCGTGTTTACCGCATTTGGCGGTGTACTCGGTTCGAGCAAATACGATATTGGCGAGTACAATATCTACAGTCTGCCGAATTACAAGGAATTTGACGGCGTAATCCTCATGACCAATACGATCTGCGATATTGGCGAGAAGAAGAAGATCGTAGATGCCGTGAAGGCATCCGGAATCCCGGCGATCTTTCTCGACTGCGAGGATGATCCGAGCTTCTACAATATCCGGATCGACAATACCGTCGCTATGCGTGAGATCATCCAGCATGTTATCACCGAGCATGAGGCGACGACCCTGAACTTTATCTCCGGACCGCTGTCCAACCCCGAGGCACAGGCACGATATGAGGCGTTCCTGCATGTCATGGCGGAGAACCGTCTGATCGCGGATGCACGCCGAATCTACTTCGGTGAATTCCGCCCGCAGGACGGCGAGGCGGCTGTCAAGGAGTTTCTGGATTCCGGCATGAAAATGCCTGACGCGATCATCTGCGCCAACGATGCGATGGCACTGGCTGCCATGCGCACTCTTGAAAAGAACGGTTATGTCATCCCGGACGATGTGATCGTCACTGGCTTTGACGATACCTATAACGCAAGACACTACTGCCCCGCACTCACGACGGTATCCCGTCCGCTGCGTGAAATGGGCTACCAGGCGTGCGAGGTTATGCTGAACGCCGCATCCGGCAGGGCGACGGAGCACATTGTGGCGCTCGAAGCGAAGCCCGTCTTTACAGAGAGCTGCGGATGCAAGCCGCACGAGATCGAGGATATCAAGGCGTACAAGAAGAGCGTTTTCAATTTGGTGGACGATACGCGCAGTGATCTGGCGCTGCTTAACTGCATTACATCACGTCTGGCAGAGGTGGAAACCGCGGAGGAGGGCATGAATGTCCTGTCGCGGTTCCTGGAACGCCTGGAATGCAGGCGTTTCTGCCTGTGCCTGTGTGCGGAGTGGAATGCTGTTTATGCCGGCAGACTGGCGGAGGAGTATCAGGTTCACGGCTACACCAAGACCATGAGCGCCCCCCTGATCTGGACGGAGGGCGAGATCGGTTCGCTCGACAGTTTCCACAGCTCCGAAATGTTCCCAGTACCGATGAACGGCGGCGGGCATGTACACTACTTCCTGCCCCTGCATTTCCGCGAGCGCTGTCTGGGATATTACATCATCACGGACTGCGATTTCCCGATGAACAGTATGGTATGCCATTCGCTGCTCATGAACATCTCCAATTCCGTGGAGAATATCCGCAAGCTCCTGCATCTCAACAATGTCATTGCAGAGCTTGACCGGCTTTATGTCATTGATCCGCTGTGCGGCATCTATAACCGCAACGGCTTCATCCGTGAGGCGGATACCCTGTATAAGCGCTGTCTCGAAAGCGGCGAGCCGCTGCTGATCTCGTTCATCGACATGGACGGTCTGAAGATCATCAACGACAACTACGGGCATAAGGAGGGTGACTTCGCACTCCAGCGACTGGCATCGGTTATCCGTGACTGCTGCAGCTCGACGCAGATCTGTGCGCGGTTCGGCGGCGATGAGTTCATCATCCTCGGTGCCGGGGCGCTTCCGGACGAAGCGGACAGTCTCGAGCGCCTGTTCGAGAAGCGGCTGGCGGACATCAACCATATCCTGCACAAGCCGTATGAGCTGTCTGCAAGCATCGGTACCTATATAGCAAAGGTGGAGGAGAGCGTGACCCTGTTCACGATGATTACGACCGCCGACGAAATGATGTACGAGCGCAAGAAGAAGAAGAAGACTTCCCGCTATCTGCGAAAGGTTTAAAAACCAGCCCTCTCCCACGCGGGAGAGGGCTTCTGTTTTCAGAACCGCTATCATGGAGGAGGAACGCCGTGAAACCACAAGATCAGGCAGAATCCCTTGCCCGCGAGGTGCTGGGCTATTCGCGGAATATGCTCTTTCTGAATCTCCGCTTCATGGAGACGGCATTCAGCCGGCTCGTACCCGCCCCCTATGCGGGGAAGATCGGCACGGATTTGCGGCATCTGTTTTTTGACAGCGCCTATATCCTGCGGATGTTTCAGGAGGAGCCGAAGCGCGTGACCCGCGTGTATCTCCACACGATTTTCCACTGTATTTTCCGGCACGGCTTTGTCAGCCCTGCCATCCGGCAGCCGCTA
>ONEQ01000174.1 GCA_900316885.1 uncultured Eubacteriales bacterium
GCTTCAGATAGGGATTGTCCGCAAAGGAGCCTGCCCAAAGCCCGATGGTGTTGGCAGGAATGACATAGCGCTCCGCTGTGAGTCCCGCAGGATACAGCACCAGCTGATTGCCGGAGCTAGTGTACAGGACGTTGTCAAGGATATGGAAATTGGACGGACTGCCGGTGATCTCACAGAGACTCGTGCAACCGCCGCAGGGCTTAAAGAATGTGCCGAGCTGTTTGCCCAGATGGATTGATGTCACATTCCGGCAGTTGGAGAAGGCATATTCCTTCACATACTTGCAGGAATCCGGCAGGACGATCTTCGTCAGCCCGCATTGATTTTCAAAGGCATGATCCATGATTTCAACGAGTGTCTCCGGGAATGTGATCTCCGTCAGTCCGTCATATCCCTCCGGTGCAGAAAGTGCATAGCTGCCGATGCACTTGGTACCATCGGGCACAGCATAGGCGCCGGTTCTGCCGAGCGGGTATGCCGCGAGGGTGTCACCTGCCTTATTGAACAGAACGCCGTCAACAGAGCTGAAATGGGTCTGCTCCTCAACGACAAGGATTTCCTGCAAATCAGCGCTTTTCAGTGCTGCGTCCAGGATGCCCTCCACCGGAACGCCGTCTGCTTCGGCGGGGATGGTGACACTCGTGACGCCCTCCTCCACACCGGCAACATACGCATATTTGTCCTTGACGACTTCGGTGTACTGGTTGGGCGTGTAGATGGTGAAGATCAGCCCGTCCGCACGAAAATCCTCCTCCTCCGGCGGCATGGGCTCCCAGATGAGATCTCCGCTGTCAGGCAGTGATTCCTCTGCAATGGCAGGCAGTTCGCTCCCGGTGAGCAGCATGGCAAGTGCGGCAAGCATGGCGGCAATTCGCTGTTTCATGTTCAGGACTCCTTTCGGCATGGTTTATACAATCAAATGTCTTTCCGGCAGATCCGCCTTCTATTCACTATAACGATTTTGACATGCAAAATTGCGGGTGATTTTTGTAAACAATATGTGAACAAACAACTCCTACCTGTTTGCGTATTACTTAATCAGACCAGCCTTATATGCCTCCAGAAGCTGATGCAGATCCTGGATTCTGTCGTTGATTTCCTTTCCGCTGTCCGTATCGACGATATTCGCACGCTGCTCCAGCTTTTCCACGAGGTGAATTGTGGGCGTGCTGCCGTACTCCCCCTCCACAAAGGGCTTGTGTTCGGCAAGATTGAGACTGTGAGAATCGTAAATCAGGGTATAGCCTGCAATGCCCGTTGTGGACTGGTATGCCTTGGAGATGCCGCCGTCGATGATAAACAGCTTTCCGCCTGCCTTGACCGGGCTTTCACCGTTTTTGATCTTTACGGGAACATGACCGTTGATGATGTGACCCTTCTGCGGATCCAGCCCGAAGTGCTCCAGCAAATTCTCGCATACTTCGACTTTTTCAGAGAAGGTATAGTATGCATTATAATTTTCGGCATGCAGCGATTTTTCGGCAAGAAGTCCCCGTTCAAAGAATGCCATCTTGTCCTTGCCGTAAAGCGGAGATTTCGGACCGCACCAGAGATACCACATCACATCACCTGCGAACTCCTTGTCCTCTCCCCGGCTGAAATACGCCTGATTCACCAGCTCACCGAGCTTGTCCAGCAGCGCTTTTCCGGCATACTGCTGCCCGCGGATGGTGAGGCTCTGAAATGCGCCGGTTTCATCCATCGGGATACAGCCATGAAACAGCAGATTGTTATTGCAGGTCAGATACATTGCGCCCTTGGCGTAGATAAAGCGGATATGCCTTTGCAGCTTTTCGCTGTGCTCAAAGGATGCCTTCAGCACGCGCATAAGCTCCGATTCCCCCTCGGAAAGCGTCAGCGGCGCAGACGGATCCACCGTCGGAAAATACTTGTCAAGCAGCTCGTAGTCCCTGCCATCGATCTGCACCGTACCGCGGGTGAAATCGGTTCTTCCGAACAGATCGCGGCTGGTCATTTCCCATTCAGGATGCTTGGCAATCAGCTGTCCCTCCAGCTTCATCTGGATCACTGTAATCGCCTTGTGCATCTTGGCTGCGAGCTGCAGATCGACCGGGTCATAGATATTATCATCCAGCACATTCGGCAGATACCGCGCACAATCATCCTCCGCATAGGTTTCGGCTGCAAATACCGCCAATGCACGGAGATTCAGACCGTAGCCGTCCTCCAGCACATCAAAATTATTATACCGCATCGCAATCCGGATGACATTCGCGATCAGCGCCGGATTGCCGGCAGCCGCCCCCATCCAGGAAACATCATGATTGCCCCACTGGATATCCACGTCATGCATTTTCATCAGCTCGTCGAGAATCACATCCGCACGCGGTCCTCTGTCAAAAATATCACCGATAATGTGCAGCTTGTCGATGCAGACCGACTGGATCAGCTTGCAGAGCGAGGTGATAAACGTCTCGGCAATGCCGGTGCTGATAATGGCGCTGATGATCTCATCGTAGTAATAATCCTTGTTGACGTCGTCTGTCACATTGAGGAGCTCATCCAGGATGTACACCAGATCCTCCGGGATGCGCTTGCGGATCCGGGAACGGGTGTATTTGGCAGAAACCGCCTCACATACCAGAATCAGGCGGTAGATCGTCAGACGGATCCATTCGTTGGACAGTTCCCCGCTGTTGGAGAGTTCCGTCATTTCCTTCTGAGGGTAATAAATGAGTTCCGCGAGCTTTTCACGGTCGGCTCCTGAGACTGTCTTACCGAGAACCAGATCGATCTTGCGCTTGATGATACCCGATGCACTTCTGAGCATGTGCAGAAAAGCGCCGGATTCGCCGTGAATATCGCTGAAAAAATATTCTGTTCCCTTGGGAAGGCTGCGAATCGCTGAGAGATTGATGATCTCACTTGCGGCACTCTCCATCGTGGGATATTCCTTGGCAAGAAGTCTGAGATATTTCAGATCCATAGCATCACTCCGTTCAAAATTCAGTCAGCGGATTGTCTGTTCTCTTTATGATTATTGTATCACATTCTGAACCGGTTTGCAAGTCCCCAAAGCACGATCCGATCAGACGTGTGCTGCCATGAGAGCCGGTCTTGCTTTTTCACCGGAGATACAGTATAATAGGATAAGCATCAGATTATGCGAGGCTCTAAAAACGATGCTTGAGAGGCACGTATATCCGATTTTCAATCACTGTCCACAACTTAAGGGGCTTGGGGCGTAAGCCCCAAAAAGGGGTATGGGGGCGAAGCCCCCATAAATAGCCCCCTCCCCTCCGGGGAGGGGGAATGGGAGGAACAACATGAAAAAAGGCATTTTATTCGATCTGGACGGAACACTGTGGGATTCATCCGCTGAGGTCACACAGGCATGGAATGACTGTCTCAGCAGGCAGACGGATCGTCCCGAACGTATCACAACAGCGGATATGCACCGGTTTATGGGAAAAACAATGGATGTCATCGCCGCAATGATGCTGCCTGCGCTGCCGGCAGACGAGCAGCTGCGCATCATGGATCTGTGCATAGACAACGAGCAGCGCTACCTGTCTGCGCATCCGGCTCAGATCTACGCGAATGAGCAGGAACTGCTTACAGAACTGGCAAAGGACTACGTGCTGGGGATCGTCAGCAACTGTCAGGACGGCTACATTGAACTGTATCTGAACCAGTGCGGCTTCGCTGAACTCTTCTGCGATCATGAAAGCGCCGGCAGAACAGGGCTTTCCAAGGGACAAAATATCCGTCTTGTCATGGAGCGTCAGGGCATCACAGACTGCATTTATGTCGGTGATACGCAGGGCGATGCCGATGCGGCAAAGGAGGCGGACATTCCATTCGTTCATGCAGCATACGGCTTCGGTCAGCCCGATGCCTGCGCAGCTGCCATTGCTTCACTCTCCGATCTGAAAGCAGCGGCAGACCGCATTTTCAACTGCTGAACAAACAAAAGCCGTCCGGTGCAGTCCTTTGCTGCATACAGACGGCTTTCTTTGATGCTTTCGGACAGAACGAGAGCCGGGTCGCCCCGGCTCTCTTGCATGATACTTATTCTTCCTCCATCTCCGGCACTTTCCCGACAATCGGCTCAGGGTCGATGCCCTGCTTCGTATAGTAATCCGTCAGCGCCGCCTTGACTGCCTGCTCCGCCAGAACCGAGCAGTGAATCTTGACCGGCGGCAGACCGTCGAGTGCCTCCATGACCGCACTGTTGGTGAGCTTGAGCGCATCGTCGATGCTCTTGCCTTTAATCATCTCAGTCGCCATCGAGGACGTTGCCACCGCCGCACCGCAGCCAAATGTTTTGAACTTACAGTCCGTGATTGTGTCCTCATCGATTTTCAGGTACATTTTCATAATATCGCCGCACTTGGCATTGCCCACTTCTCCGATACCGTCCGCATTTTCGATCTCACCCACATTGCGCGGGTTGATGAAGTGATCCATGACTTTTTCGCTGTAATTCATTTATATTAGCCCCCTGTGTTATTTGATCAGTTTGGTTTTATCCTCGTTGAAATGAATGCCCTCTTTCTGGATTGTCTCCCACATGGGCGACATAGAGCGCAGTTTTCCGACAATTTCCGGCAGCACTGCGAGGATATAGTCCGCATCCTCCTCCGTGAACTCCTCACCGAAGCTCAGCCGGAGCGAACCGTGTGCAACCTCGTGGCTCAGACCCAGTGACAGCAGCACATGGGACGGGTCGAGCGAACCGGATGTGCAGGCAGAACCAGATGACGCCTGAATCCCGTAATGGTCGAGCATCAGCAGCAGGCTTTCGCCCTCGATGCCGACAAACGAAATGTTCACGCTGCCGGGGAGACGATGCTCACGGCTGCCGTTCAGACGGGTGTCCGAAATCTGCAAAATGCCGTCGATCAGCTTGTCGCGCAGAGGGGTGAGTTTTGCCGTTTTTGCCGGAATATCGGCAGTAGCAAGCTCAATTGCCTTTGCAAGCCCGATAATGCCGGGCACATTCTCCGTACCCGCACGCTTGCCGGACTCCTGACCGCCGCCGTGGATGAGGTTGGAAAGCGTCACACCCTTGCGGATATAGAGCGCTCCAATACCCTTCGGTGCGTGGAATTTGTGACCGGACAGCGACAAGAGGTCGATGTTCTGAGCCTTGACGTCAATATCCACATTGCCGACCGCCTGCACCGCATCCGTATGGAACAGCACGCCCTTCTCATGGCAGATTGCACCAATTTCTGCAATCGGCTGAATCGTACCGATCTCGTTGTTCGCATACATAATTGACACCAGCGCCGTATCGTCGCGGATCGCATCCGCTACCTGCTGCGGGTCGATCAGCCCCTCCGGGGATACCGGCAGGTACGTCACCTCAAAGCCGTGCTTTTCGAGAAATTCGCAGGTATGCAGCACTGCGTGATGCTCGAAAACGCTCGTGATGATGTGCTTTTTGCCCTTGGCAGCGAGCTTATCCGCCACGCCCTTGATTGCCCAGTTGTCGGACTCGGAGCCGCCTGCTGTGAAGAAGATCTCCTTCGGATCAGCACCGAGACGCTTCGCAATGCGCATCCTTGCGTCAATGATCGCACGCTCATTTTCGCGCCCCTTACTATAGATAGAGGACGGATTGCCGTAGTTCTCCTTAAAATAAGGCAGAATTGCCTGCAATACCTCATCCGAAACAGCTGTTGTTGCGGAATGATCCGCATATATGAATCGTTTTTCCATGAAAACACTCCTTTGTTTTTTATTACATAGTAAGTATATCATATTAGTAGGAATATGTCAAGTAGTTTTTTCATGTTCTCACAGATTTCCTATAGAAAAAATCAATAGCAGGCAATCGGATAGCTCAGCGGGAGTCTGATTGATACAAAAACACGCGATACTAATAGCATAACGGAGTAAGGACTAATGTGCAGCACAAAAGCACGACGGATATTTAAACATTAATTAATAAACAAAAGATCAAAAATTTATTCATTATTTTTGTGTTATTCTCTTGACAAACGTTTACATATGTGATATAATATGAATAACGAATGAACTTTTTTTAATTCATAATTAGTTCACAGTTTCGTTTTCAAGTATCTTCTTGCAGCAGGTTAATTGTCAAAATCGCGTGAAGGGAGCGAATGCACATGAAAAACACGAAAAAATCGAAAAAGGTAAAGGGTTTTGCTCTTATGGACTTAATGTTAGTTGCTGCCATGATTGTAGCGCTGCTCGCAATTGCAGTCTTCACGATTTGCATTTCAGGCATGTAATCCCATCAGAGTTTCGAGAGTACAAAACAAAAGCTTGACGCTGCCTTTAGGGGCGTCAAGCTTTTTGTTCCGATATTCCTTTTTTGTGACAGTTTTTGGATATTGGCATAAACAGCAGCAGGCGGCGAATCCAGAAAATCAGATCGGCTTTCCTTCTCCCTTGCCGATGTAGGTCAATTCGATTCGGGACATCAACTCATGCAAAGCAGTTCCTTATGATTTGAATAATACTATCCTGCTGTTCGTCTGTCATATTGATATCAGACGGCAGACACAGACCTCTGTTAAAAATATCTGCGCCAACATCAACACAGCCATTTTCAGCAATATAGGCATTGCTTCTTGCTCTTCCGCTGCCCTGTGCAGTGACGAACGGATGATTCATGTAAACAGGCTGCATATGCATCGGTTTCCAGATGGGTCTGCCCTCCACATTATACACTGCAAGCGTTTCCAATATTTCTGTCGGGCAGGTTTTACGGCTTTCATGAACATATACCGCTTCCCGTCCGCTTCTGACCTGCCTGCACATCGCTTCTTCATCAATCAGCATACAGGACAGCCAGAAATTCGGTTTTGAATGTTCCGCATCATAGGGGTTCATGGTTACGGGTAAATCCTTGAAGCCCTCCTGATACTTTTCAAAGATGTGCGCCTTGCTTGCAATGTGGCTTTGCAGGTATGGAACAGCGCCTCTGATAACGCCTGCGACCAAGTTGGATATTCGCGCATTATAGCCGATTTCCTCATGTTCATACCAAGGTGCAGCTTCACGGCTCTGTGTTGACCATTTACGGATCTTATCCGCATCGTCCCTGTCATTGCAAAGCAGCATACCGCCGGTACTGCCAGTGATAATCTTGTTTCCGTTAAAGCTGATGACGCTGTAATCACCAAAGGATGCAGTCTGTCTGCCCTTATAGGTAGCGCCGAGGCTCTCCGCAGCATCTTCAACAATCAAAGCACCATGCCTATCGGCAATTTCCCTGATTGCATCGATCTTTGCAGGCGTACCATACAAATGCACAACCACGATGAGCTTGACATCGGGGTACAGCGCAAATGCCTTTTCAAGTGCAGCCGGATCCATATTCCATGTTTCACGCTCAGAATCAATCAATACCGGCTCTCCGCCCTCATATGTGACAGGATTCACAGTCGCAGCAAATGTGGTATCCGAGACGAATACCCTATGCCCCTCAAGCGCTCCATGACCTGCCCGCGGAATGCCATATAATTTCTCACCTGCAAGACGAACCGCCAGATGAAGTGCTGCAGTTCCGCTGGAAAGTGCAACCGCATAATTCATTCCGATCAACGCAGAGAGCTGCTTTTCGATCTCATTAATATTTTCGCCTGCTGTCGTGATCCAGTTCTTGTCAAATGCGTCATGAATCCATTTCAGTTCATCGCCATGCATGACAGGCGATGCAAGCCAGATTCTCTTTTCAAAGGGTTTGATATTCATTTCCATCCTCCCTCGTCTTACTTTTATGACAGAGCCGCATCGCCTGCGCAGCAGAATGACCAATATTATAGATTGCAGCAAGCATCAGGGCTCTCACACTAAGCATAATTATAGCACGTTTCCTTGCAGCTGTCAAGCTGCAGATGGTCTGTGTATCCGGGCTTTCCGAATCAAACAGCCTCTAAAAGCGATGCTTTTAGAGGCTGCTTTTTGGTTCTGTCCAGTGCATGGAAGCCCGATTTCTCAGACAACGATGCAATGCATTTTCTCACATTGCTCCATCAAAGCGGCATCCGCAGCACGATCATATCTACGAGCTGTATGCCGGCTTCAAAAATCGGATGATCGTAGTGATCCTTAAAGAAATGCGGAATGACATGGTGCCGCCGAAGCCCGCATTTCTCATAGAACGGGATCGTCAGGGGACTGTCTCCCGTGCCGACCTGCAAGCAAGCATAAGCTCCCGCATAGTGTTCCCGCAGAAATGCAATCATCTGCCTGCCGTAGCCCTTGCCCTGCGATTCCGGTGAAACGGCAAGGTTTTTCAATTCCAGAATTCCGTCCCCCTC
>ONEQ01000313.1 GCA_900316885.1 uncultured Eubacteriales bacterium
GACGGGCGCCGGCCAGATAGTTGACCTTGCCGTCCTTATTCTTGTTGTCATCACACGAAAAGGCGGTATTCTGGAAAATGCAATTGTTTTCCGGATACTGGATGTTTTCATCAATTTCTTTCGTTCGATACCGTTCATTATCCTGCTGGCAGGTCTGATCGGACTGACGCGGCTGCTGATGGGAACTGCTATCGGCGTACGCGGTGCCATCGTTCCGCTGGTATTTGGTACAGCACCGTTCTATGCACGGCAGACGGAGCAGGCACTTTCTGAACTGGACAGCGGACTGATCGAAGCGGCACAGTCGATGGGTACCAGCATACCTGGGATTGTGTTCCGGGTGTATCTTCGTGAAAGCATCGCTTCCATTGTCCGCGGCACAACGCTGACCGTCATCAGTCTGATCGGACTGACAGCAATGGCAGGTGCAGTCGGTGCAGGCGGCATCGGCGATTTTGCGATCCGTTACGGTTATAACCGAAACCAATTTGATGTGACGGTAGTATCCGTCATCACACTCGTGCTGCTGGTTGGCATTGTTCAGCTGATCGGCGGACTGATCGTCAGAAAGGTCTCTCATTGAGATCAAATATATTACAAAGGAGTAGGTATTTATGAAAAACAGAAAGAACATCAGCACACTCTTTACGGCATTCGCAGCCTTTGCACTGCTGACAACCGGGTGCGGAGCAGGCGCTTCCGCCGATGCTGTCGCCGAACAGAAACCGCAGCAAACCTCTGCACAGCCAAATACACAAGAAACTGATGCTTCAAAAGCAAAGGAAACACAGATATCCGTAGAACCGATCATTGTCACTGTCGGTGTGGTAGGCGACAACAAGGACGAATGGGACAAAGTCAATGAAAATCTGGCTTCCGAAAACATTACGGTCGAACTGGTTGAATTTTCGGACTACAATACCCCGAACAGGGCTCTGAATGACGGTGAGATCAATCTCAATGCATTCCAGCACTATGCATTTTTCAATAATGAAATTGCGGAATTCGGCTATGACCTGGTGTCTATTGGAGATACCATTCTGGCGCAGTTAAATCTGTATTCGGATAAGATCAGCTCGCCGGATGAACTGAAAGACGGCGATTCCATTGCCATTCCGAATGATATTACCAATGGCGGAAGAGCGTTAAAAAATCTGGAAACCATCGGACTGATCGAGCTGGATCCGGCGGCTGGGTATACACCTTCTGTGAATGATATTACGAAAAATGACCTGCATCTGAAATTCGTGGAACTGGATGCTGCAACCATTGTACCGGCACTTCCGGATGTGACCGCTGCAATCATCAACGGCAACTATATCGTGGATAACGGAATGAGTACGTCCGATGCGATCTGGCAGGAATCATTGGAAAATCTGGCACCTGATAATCCCTACATCAACCTGATCGCTGCCCGTACAGAGGACAAGGATAATGAGATCTACGCAAAGGTCGTAGAGGCTTACCATCAGGAAAACGTTGCAAAGGTCATTCTGGAAAAGTATAACTCTGCCTATATTCCTGTCTTTCCATACTAAACAGGCTCTTAGGAATTCCCGGAACATACCAATTGATGCCGCAGCCATGCGCTGCGGCATTCTCAAAAACTTGTGTTATCAATTTTTCCGATTATCAGAAAGAGGAAAACCATATGGCAAGAAAAATCAATCTGGATTTAGATACGCCGCAGAACCGCGAGATGCGGCTTGGCTCGATTATTGCTTGGGATGGAAGTGCTTCAGAGCTTGCAGAGCAATCCGGCTTTTCTCAGAGAAGCTGCGGTCAGAAATGCGGTAACAGCTGCCGACTCTGCGAACTGAACGTGCCGTTACAGCAAAGCAGTATGTGTTCCCAGCAGATTGCTACCTGTCAGGCGGGCAACCTGACAGACTGCATTCTCATCCATCATTCTCCCATCGGATGCTCCGGCAGAAGTCCGATCTATGACCAGACCTTCCGCAGAGGGCTGCAGCGCAAGGGACTTGACCCTTTCAGTGTCCGCATCATTTCCACCAATCTGACTGAAAATGATATGGTGTTCGGTGCTTCGGAGAAGCTTCGCCGCACTGCCCGTGAATCCAATGATCGTTACAAGCCGAAGGCGATCTTTATCAATATGTCCTGTACCACTGCCATCATCGGCGAGGATCTGACCAGTATCGCCGGAGAGCTGGAGGATGAACTGGGCATCCCTGTGATTCCTCTGCACTGCGAAGGATTTCGTT
>ONEQ01000039.1 GCA_900316885.1 uncultured Eubacteriales bacterium
GTGAACGCCGTGACAAGGGCATCCTCATCCTCGTATTTGATGAGCATTTTGGTATCGATGACCTCCGCGGTGACGCCGAGCTGGCGGATAAAGCGGTTCAGCTCGTCGATATTGCCGTTCTGCTGTGCGGTCATGACAATGTAGAAGCCGATGAACTGGGTCATTGTTGCCGTTGCATAATCATCGGGATCACCGAGGATTTCCACGCCCTTGCGGTATTCGTCCGTGTCCCTGGTGACTTCGATCAAATTGCGATCTATAGCCATAGCCGCCTCCTTAGTCTGTTTCTGCCGCCAGTCTGTCGGCAATTTCAATATCGAAGAAGTGATCGACGAAATCGTCGTTCAGCTTCATGGTGATCTTCTCGCCGGTCTTCATATTCTTGAGCTCCGCCTCGCCCTTTTCGAGCTCGTTGTCACCGAGCACCATCGTGAAGCGTGCGCCGATCTTGTCGGCATACTTCATCTGTGCGCGGAGCGATCTGCCCATGACATCCGTCTGTGCGGCGCTGCCCTCGCGCTTGAGGAGGGAGGAGAGCTCCAGTGCCTTGTCCGCAGCCTTCTCGCCCATCGGAACGATGTAGAGGTCGCACGGATCCGGCTCTGCGAGGGATTCGCTGCCCTGGTTGTGCAGCGTCAGCAGCAGGCGCTCCAGACCCATGCCGAAGCCCAGTGCCGGCGTTGCCGGACCGCCGAGCTGCTCGATCAGACCGTCATACCGTCCGCCGCCGCAGATGGTACCCTGTGCGCCGATGGAGGTTGTCACGAACTCAAAGACCGTCTTGGTGTAGTAATCCAGACCCCTGACGATGCGCGGATCGACGGAATAGCCGATTCCGAGCAGATCGAGGTTCCGTTTCAGCTTCTCAAAGTGTGTGCTGCAATCCTCGCAGAGATAGTCGAGGATGACAGGTGCATCCTTGCCGATCTCCTTGCAGATGGGACTCTTGCAGTCGAGCAGGCGCATCGGGTTCTTGTCCAGACGCTCCTGGCAGGTTTCGCAGAGCTCCGCCTTGTGCGGCAGGAAATACTCACGCAGGGCGTTGTGATAGTTTCTGCGGCAGGTCGGGCAGCCGATGGAATTGATGTGCAGCTCCACATCCTTCACGCCCAGCTCTGTGATGATCTGGTTGGCAAGGAAGATGACCTCCGCGTCGGCAGCGGGCTCCTGGGAGCCTGCCATTTCCACGCCGAACTGGTGGAATTCGCGCAGTCTGCCTGCCTGCGGACGCTCATGCCGGAAGCAGGAGAGGATATAATACACGCGCTGCGGGAGTGCCTCGTTCAGCAGACCGTTCTGGAGCATGGCGCGGATCGTGCCCGCAGTACCCTCCGGACGGAGTGTGAATGTACTCTCCCTGGCGGAGACGGTATACATCTCCTTCTGCACGACGTCGGTGGTTTCACCGACACCGCGGGAAAACAGCTCGGTTTGCTCGAATGTCGGGATGCGGATCTCGCGGAATCCGTTCACATGTGCGGTCGAGCGCAGAAACGCTTCCAGAGCCTGCCACTCGGCAGAGGTGCCCGGAAGAATGTCCTCCGTACCGTTCGGGCGTTTGAGTAAAGCCATAAAAGTTCCTCCTGATGGCAGCGATGTGCTGCCTGTATTCACAGAAAAGTCTGCCATGCGCGTAAATTGCAGCTCACAGCAGACCTTAATGATGCAGTTTTGCGCTTACAGAGCCGGGTTGCCGATTTCACGCCAATCCAGGTCGCCGCGCTCGAGTGCCATGATCAATGCCTCTGCCGTAGCAATGTTCGTTGCAACAGGTACATTGTGTACATCGCACAGACGCAGCAGGGTCATGTCATTCTCCTCAGCGGGGTTCTTGGAATTGGGGTCACGGAAGAACAGCAGGACGTCGATCTCGTTGCAGGAGATACGCGCTGCGATCTGCTCCCCGCCTCCCTGGGAGCCGCTGAAATATCTTTGGATGGGCAGACCGGTTGCTTCACTGACATTTTTGCCGGTGGTGCCGGTTGCACACAGATTATATCTTGACAGGATACCGCAGTAGGCGATACAGAACTGCACCATCAGTTCTTTTTTTGCGTCATGAGCGATCAAGGCGATTGTCATTGTTATCATTCCCTTCCGCCGCAGCAGCGGCAATAGATGGGGCTATTGCCCTCTAATTTTTTATTTGATAGTCAGCGGGATCTGATCTCCCATGAGTCTCTTGGAGATGGCATCGAATGCCGCGAGGCACGGGGAGCTCGGCTGGAGCGCGATGCCCTTGCCGGTAGCCTCCTTGAGGGAGTAGTCCTCGGGGATGACGCCGACGAGCTGGATGCCGACAGCATCGATAATGTCGTCGAGGTTGGCGATCATGCCGGTCTTGAGATCCTTGGGGGATACCTTGTTGATGATGAGGCGCTGGCGCTTGTTGCCGCGCTTGTAGAACTCATCGGACATCATTGTCGCGTCACGGATGCAGATGGTATCCGGTGTAGTGACAACGAGGATCAGGTTTGCCTGCTCCACGATATCGAAGACGTGGGAATTGATGCCTGCGCCGGTATCGATGATGATATAATCGAAGTATTTGCGGATATTGCGGCAAATATCAACGACCTGCTCGGCAGTTACCTTCATGAAGGGATCCTTCGGAGCGCACAGGATGCTCAGGTTGCTGGCAGACGGAACTGTCGCAACAGCATCGAGAATCTGGCGCTTGCCCTTGAGGACGTCACCGAGGTCGTAATCCACTCTGCCGGACATACCGAACATGATATCAAGGCAGCGCAGACCGAAATCCAGCTCAATGATCAAGGTACGGTTGCCCTGTTTTGCCAGTGTATAGCCAATGCCGTAACAGATGGAAGATTTGCCGGTACCGCCCTTGCCGGAGGTCACCGCGATCAGTTTTGGATTTTTAGCCATTGTACATTCTCCTTTCCAGCCCTCTGCATCTTCTGTGTCCGTAGTCTGCATCGCAGGGGCAAAGTCATACAGGCAAAGCTGTACAACATACCTACTTATAATTATACCACAAATATCCGATTTGTCAAATTGATTCGGGGAAAAATCCATAAAATTGTAAACCTTGGCAGATTTGAACCGCCAGTTTTATGAAAAATCACGAAAGCGCCCCTCCCCCAACCCCCTCCCCGGAGGGGGAGGGGGAGGGGGCTAAGAGCAGGGGGCTGCGCCCCCCTGCACCCCGCTTTGCGGAGCTGCGCTCCGCATCCTGCCGAGGTGGCTGCGCCCGGGAAAACCAGAGGAGCCACCGCAAAAATCAGTCCTTTATATCCCCGTACACATCCTCATACAGCTCAAGAATGGGACGGATCATATACTTGGAATACTCGCCGCCCTCCACGATGCCCGCAAAGGCGATCTTGGGATCGTCTGCCGGGGCATAGCCGATGAATACGGAATCCTGTACACGTCCCGTCACCTGCGGTGTACCGGTCTTGATCGCCACACGGTAGCCGAGATTCTGGAGGGAATATTTCGCCGGGAAGCCGTTGCCGGATGCCTGTACCATACCGGAGCGTACACTGTCATAGACATAGCTGTGCTTCAGGTCAATCTGTGCCACAACCTCCGGCTCGGTTTTCGAGATACATTCCTGCATGTTGTAGTCCCACACGCTGTCCACAAGATAGGGCTTGTAGCGTGTGCCCTTGTTGGCGATGGTGTTCGCCACGCAGGCAAGCTGGAGGGGCGATACCATCGTATCACCGTTACCGATACCCGCCTGGAGTACTGCACCGACCGTCCAGTTCAGACCGAGCTCACGGTACTTGTCCGGTGTCGCCATCCAGCCGGCTGCATCGCCGGTTTCAAGCCCCGTATTCTGCCCGATGCCGTAAAGATCGGCATATTCCACCAGCTTGTCAATCGTCAGCCGGCGGGCGAGCTCATAGAAATACGCATTGCAGGAAACACGCAGCGCCGGTGCCACGGCGATATAATTGTGATGCCCCGTGCAGTGGAAGGTCGTTCCCATATAGCGGTAGGTGCCGTCGCAGTAGAAGGACGTTGCCGGCTCCACGATGCCCTCGTTGAGTCCCGCGGTCGCGGTGATCGTCTTGAAGGTCGAGCCCGGACGGTACAGACCCATCGTCGCGCGGTTGAACAGGGGATTGCCCGGTGCTTCGATCAGCTCACTGTAGTTTGCGGAATACTCGCTCAGATCATAGGTCGGTGCCGTGACCTCTCCGAGGACCGCGCCGGTCTTCGCATCGAGGACAACGATCGCACCGCTGCGCACGCCGCGGCGCTTGAGCTCCCAGCGGGCATTGGTATTGCCGAAGTTCCCGAGGAAATTGTCCAGAATGTCCTGCAAGCCGCGCTGAAATTCGGAGTTGACCGTGAGCTGCACGGTATGCCCCGCATTCACCGGCTCTGTGATCTCGTCGGAGACCGCCGTGCCGTTCTCGAAGGTGATGGTGCGCACGCCGTCGGTGCCCTGGAGCTCCTCCTCCATCGCCTTTTCGATGCCGCTGATGCCGACAATTGCGTCAAGGCTGTACCCCTTGTCGAGGTATTCCTGCGCATTTTCCGCATAGATGGGACCGGTCGTACCCAGCTCGTGGGGGATGACGTCGCCCGCATAGATCTGCCGCTGGGGGATCTGCTCGATGCTCACGCCCTGTAAAATCATCGACAGCTCGGAGAGCTTTGTCACCGTGTCGAGGGAGAGATCCTTCGCCAGCTGGAACCGGTTGGAAATCGAGAAATCATCGTCGAGCATCGTGTAGCGGATGCCGGCGATCTGGCGCTTCTGCTTGTCCGTGAACGCATCACCGATGCCGTACTGATCGCAGAGCACATCCATGCAGTTCTGCGCCGTAGCATAGGCGTTCACGCCAATCTTGCGCTTCATGGCGGAGAGCTTGGATTCCTCCGCATCGTCCTTGAAATCATACGGCTGATCCGGTGTGATGGGCAGCGTATCCTGCCATTCGTTGCCGGAACGGGAGAGAATCTCCGTGAGCCGGAGCAGAATCGCATTGCTGGCGGCATTGTCGGAGGGAAAGCTTTTCTCGTCGATCACGACCGCATAGCACACGGAATTGCCGATGAGCGTCGTGCCCGCCGCATCCACGATCTCGCCGCGTGTGGCGGGGATCTTCTGTGTGTAGGAGGTCGTGACGACCTCGCGCTTCGAGTACGCGCCGGTATTGACGACCTGGATCTTCATCAGCCGGAACACACAGAGGATAGCGCTTACCAGTACCAGGAGCACGGCAAGCGCGGTTTTGATATATTCAGATAGTGTTCGCATACAATCTCCTGTTACTGTGCGGAAACGATCGTCTTTTCAAGCTCAAAGCTGCGCCGGCTGCCGCATTTCTCGCAGATATGGCGCACGATCAGCCAGATCGGAATGGTGCTGAGCAGGGTCATGATGCCGCTGGGCAGCATGATGCGCATATAGATCAGCTCGACATCCGCATGTCCCCAGATCGCATAGTAGAACATGAAATCCAGATACCCCTGTACCGCAGTGCAGACAGCTGTCAGGAGCAGGACGTTCAGCAGCTTGTCCCGGAGGACGTAGCTGTGCAGGAGCGAGGTCATGACACAGCATGTCACCAGCCAGACCGCATTGTAGCCGAGGAGCTTGCCGCAGGCAATATCCGTCAGCAGTCCGCCGAACACACCCACCGCCGCCGCGGGGATTTCCCCGAAATGCGCGGAGATGCAGATCGCCAGCGGGATGAGGAGCAGAGGCTTGATGCTGCTCCCGGAGGTCATCAGGAAATAGCACAGAAGTGCCAGAATCCCGAAAATGAACCACTGCACTGTCTGCAGAAAGGCATACCGGCGGGCGGGGAGGGGTCTATTCATGACGGTCGCGCCCCTTTCCGTCGAAGTCCTTGATAACGATGACCATGCTCAGATCCGCGATCTCCGATGCAGGCTCAAGCACCGCCGCAGCGGTCAGTCCCGTATCGTCCACCTGCACGTCGCGCACATAGCCGATGACGTACCCCTTGGGGAACATGCCGTTCTCGCCGGAGGTGAGGATCACCTTGTCCGTCTTGATGGCGGTTTCCTTTTCGAGATACTGCATCCGGCACTTGCCGTCGAGCGCATCAGCGACCGTGCCGGTCACCACGCCGTGATCCTTGGTCGTGCTGCAATACGCCGCCACGGATACCTGCGGCGACAGAATCGTTGTGACCTGTGCGGTATGCTCGCCCAGCGAGGTAATGACCCCGACCAGTCCCAGATCCGTCACGACCGGATCATAGAGGGAAAGCCCCTCCGCGCTGCCCTGCCCGATGGTAAAGGCATGGAACGGGTCATTGGTCACGTAGCCCGTGACCTCACACGGCGCGGAGAGCACCATATCGGGGTACTGCTCCTTGATGCCGACAAATTCCTGCAAATCCGCCAGCTTCTGCTTGGTGGCGGCATAATCGGCAAGCTCCTTGTTGAGCTCGGCGACCTCCTGCTTGAGCGCCTTGTTCTGCTCGTAGTGGATCTCCGCGTCGCGGTAGACGTGGAGGGAGTGCTCCACACGCTCGGAGATAGAATTGGAGAAGCGCTGCACCGGCGCGGAAACTGCACGGAACAGCCCCTCCGCACTGAGCTGATAGCCGCCTGCGGAGACGGCGTAGATCATGATGCCGATCAGGAGCGCCAGAATAAAGAGAATGACCTTGAACCGCGTGCTTTTCAGGAAATGATTCATGGGGTCACGCCGCCCCCTTTCCTGACCTTACTTCTCATAGTATTTGAGATATTCGACCAGTGTATCCTGGTACTTGTCCATATTCTCCATGACCTTGCCCGCGCCCTCTGCCACGCAGTCGAGCGGGAATTCCGCGATATAGACCGGCATGCCCGTTTCGCGGTTGATGAGCTTGTCGATGCCGCGCAGGAGCGCACCGCCGCCGGCAAGGGTGATGCCCTGGTCGATGATGTCCGCCGACAGCTCCGGCGGGGTCTCCTCGAGCGTGGATTTGATCGCATCGATGACGCGGGAGAGCGGCTCTGCCATCGCATCGCGGATCTCGGTGGAGGATACGATCACATTCTCCGGCAGACCGTTGAGGAGGTTTCTGCCCTTGATCTCCATCGTTTCTTCCGTTTCGCTCGGAAAGGCGGAGCCGATGGTGAGCTTGATGTTCTCTGCCGAGCGCTCACCGATCAGGAGATTGTATTTTTTCTTGATGAAATTCTGGATCGCCGCATCGAACGAATCGCCCGCACAGCGCACGGAGCGCGATGCCACGATGCCGCCGAGGGAAACGACTGCCACCTCACTTGTGCCGCCGCCAATATCCACGATCATGCTGCCGGTCGGCTCCGTTGTGGGCAGACCTGCGCCGATCGCCGCCGCCATGGGCTCCTCGACGATGAACACGGGATGCCGCGCACCAGCTTTTTCCGCTGCCTCGCGGACGGCATTGCGCTCGACGGGCGTGACACCGGAGGGGATGCAGATGGTTACACGCGCCTTGGTGAAAATGCGCCCCTTGAGCGCCTTATGGATGAACTCCTGGAGCATGGTGATGGTCAGGTCGAAGTCAGCGATGACGCCCTCCTTGAGCGGGCGCACAGCGACGATGGAGCCCGGGGTTCTGCCGATGACCTGCTTGGCATCCTTGCCGACAAAGCGTGCCGTGGAGGTGCGGGTGTTGACCGCAACGACGGAGGGCTCACGCAGAACGATGCCCTTGCCCCGCATATAGACAAGTGTGTTCGCGGTACCGAGATCGATACCGATGTCCTTCGTAAATAAGCTCAATGCTCTCGCTCCTTTGCCTTGTTCTCTTTATCTGAACCCGTTCTGACGGGCAAAAAGTCTCACCTTACTATTATACCACGATTTCCGACACCAAACAAGATATTTTGACAAAGTTTTCGCATGATCGGCAAATTCCGTCAAAATATCCAAATATCAGCCGAAAATGAGCTTGGCGAGCTTATTATAGCAAAGCAGAGCCACGAGCATGAGGAAGATCTCGCAGATGTTGACCTTGATCTGGAGACCGAGTGTCAGGACGAACAGATGCAGGTCGAGATCGAAGGTCGAAAAGCCGATTGTATACGCCTTGCCGAGCCATTCGATGCCGGGCGCATTGACCGCCAGCTCTCCGAAGAAGCTGCCGAGAAATACGGCTGCCATGATCAGACCGAACATCAGTAATCCCTTCTTAGTGTCCATTTTGCTATCTCCTATCTATGTAAATCTGTGTGCGTTTGCAGCCCGGATTTCCGGGAAATATCATGTGTCTCCGCCGCGGCGGAGCATCAGGTTGCCTGGAAGCAGATCGCGGTGAACGGCGGAAGCGTCACCGTGAAATTGCCGTCCTCGCTGTCGTAGACCGTGCCGACAGTGTTGGGGCGCGAGCCGTTGTAGATGTCCGCACTCGTGTCCATCAGCACCGTCAGGCGCTTGGCATCGCAGTGAACCGTGTAATGCTCCTGCGTGGAGCCGGCAAAATTGAACATGCCCACGATGGATTCCTTGGAGGAATACCGCTGGATCGTATAACAGCACGGATAATTCTGGGATGCATCCTTCCAGCCGAAGCCGCCGCTCTCGTAGTCGCGCTCGAACAGCGCGGAGTGCTTGAGATAGAGGTGATTGAGCTCCTTGATGAACCGGTGGAAGGCATCGTGGATGGGATATTTGAGCATGAACCAGTCCTGCTCGCGGCTCTCGTCCCATTCGCGGAGCTGTCCGAATTCGCTGCCCATGAAGTCGAGCATCTTGCCGGGGTGGATGGCGTTGTACATATAAAAAGCCCTTGCCTGCGCGAATTTCCCCTCGTACAGACCATGCATCTTCTGGAGGATGGTCGCCTTGCCGTGGACGTTCTCATCGTGCGAGAACGGCAGGATGAAGTACTCCGAATGGTAGTACATCATCGAGAAGGTCAGCTTGTTGTAATTGCCGCTGCGGAAGTAGGGATCCGTCTGGAAATAGCTGAGCGTGTCATGCATGAAGCCCATGTCCCACTTGTAGTCGAAGCCGAGTCCGCCGCTCCAGACCGGGGCAGTGACGTTCGGGAAATCCGTCGAATCCTCCGCACAGAGCATGACGCCGGGGAACTGCGCCTTGATGCCGGAATTCATCTCGCGGATGAATTCGAGCGTGCCGTTGTTGACGCCGCATTCCGGCTTGCCGTGGCGGTAGATCATGCGGCTGATGGCATCCATGCGCAGACCGTCGAAGTGGTATTCCTCCAGCCAGTAAATCGCGCAGGATTGCAGAAAACTGCGCACCTCGCCCTTGGAGTGCATGAAGTTGTAGCTGCCCCATTCGCTGATGCCGGTGCTGGCATCGGGGTACTCATAGAGGGGCGCACCGTCGAAGCGGGCAAGCCCGTAGCTGTCCACGGCGAAATGCACCGGCACAAAGTCCAGCAGGACGCCGATGCCGGCATTGTGGCACTTGTTCACGAAGGATTTGAGCTGTGCTGCCGTGCCGTAGCGCGAGGTCGGTGCGAAGAAGCCCGTATTCTGATAGCCCCAGCTCTCATCTGCCGGATGCTCCGCGATGGGCATCAGCTCGACGTAGTTGTACCCCATCTCCTTGACATAGGGGATGAGCAGATCGGCAAGCTCCTCGTAGTTGTACCATTCGCCCTTTTCGTCCTCGGGATGGGCTTTTTTCTGCTTCCACGAGCCGCAGTGCAGCTCATAGATGTGCAGCGGCTTGTTCTTGCAGTCGGTGCGGCGCTTCATCCAAGTCTGATCGGAAAACTGAAATTCCGACAGATCCCGCAGCACCGAGCAGAACGCAGGACGCAGATCCATGCCGTAGCCGTAGGGATCACAGTGCTCTGTATAATTCCCGTCAGCGTGCCATATTTTGTAGAGATAGCGCTGTCCGGCGCGTGCCTGCGGAACCTGCACCTCCCAGAAATGCTCGTTGTAGCAGTGATGCATCTCCCAGTCCTGCCAGTCGTTGAATTCCCCCACCAGCGTAATCCGGCTAGTGTGCGGAGCATAGACGCGGAAGACATAGCCCTCCCCCTCGCGGTGCGCACCCAGATATTTGTGCGCATCAAAAAGCTGCCCCGTGTAGAAGCCGTAAATATCCATGTTGCTTGACCTCCGTAATGCTTTGTTCTCCCCGATCCCCTCTGTGTGAGGTCGCTGTCAGGTGTTTTGCGTAAATGTTACATGTCCATTCCTCTCCCGCACAGCGGGCGAGGACTTTGCCAACAAACGGTGAACACATACTATTTTTGCAAAAGTACTTGCAAACTTTATCAAAAACTGATATAATTTTAGTATACACCAACTGCATATTCAATGCAATCGCCACTTTCTGGAAATCGTCGATTAAACGACGAAATGGCAAAAATGTCTAGGAGGAATCATCATGGATCTGAGACAGCAAAGGACGAAACGAAGCATCGTGAACGCCTTTCTAGCCCTGCGCAGCGAACGACCGCTGGAAAAGATCACAGTCAGGGAGCTTTCGGAGCGTGCCGAGATCCACAAGGCAACATTTTACCTGCACTATCATGATGTTTACGAGCTGTCCGAGCAGCTTGAAAAGGAAGTGATTGACCGGATTCTGAAGGGACTGTCGGATGCGACGACGCTTCTGGTCGATCCCGAGCGCTTCAACGAGGAGCTGTACTGCCTGCTGATGGCGCATGAGAGTCTGCTGGGAATCCTGTTTTCCGGCAGCCGCGCCGGGATGCTGGCGACGCTTCTGGAGGCGAGCCTCAAGGAGTACATTTTCGGGCTCCATCCGGAGTACCGCGGGGATCTGGAGAAGAATGTCATCCTGACCTATCTGATCCAGGGCGCGTACCACGCCTACATCGAGTACCGGGAGCATGACCCGAAGGAGGTGCTCCTGATGATCAATACCATGGCATCGGCAGTCCTGCGGATCTATACCCGGAAATCCTCGGAGGAGGACATCAAGCTCCCTACATGACGGAAGCCTATTATAAAAGGTATAGGAAGCGCCCCGGAGCCGCTTTTCGGTACCGATGTACCGGTTCTGTGGAAGATGTAAAAAAATGGATTATGGGTTTTGTATAATTCTGCCAAGCAGGGGGAAGAAACCACCCGGAAATCAAGTTAAAAAAATTAACCAACGTAATAATGCGAAAGGTTTACCCTATCTGACAGATTCTTTGCTGAAAAACAGTCATTACTGCTTTTGAGCTTCCTTTCTATCAGTAAGCCTCTTTTTATCATTTGTCGCTTCATCTCATTTAGCTTCTTGCCGCTGATGTTTGTTACGGTAGTAATAAATGAGATTGACATTTGCTCCATAAGCAGTGCTCTTGCAATTATGTGCATTGTCAGTTGCGAATCATCTTGAAGATTTACACATTTCATTGTTATTACCTCACTTTGCTTTTATCTCAGAAAGCATTTGAATGAATTTAAGCTCTTTAAGTTCCTGGATCTTCTCTTTCTTCGTTTCAATCAGAAGACTTGCGATAGTATCTTCAGAACAGCGTAATTTGAATCTGAAAGGTATCTTCTTGAATATCTTTTGCAGTATTCCTGAGTCCGCCTGTTTAATGACTGCTGACAGCTCATTTGTGCAACCCATTTCCACCAGAGTGATTTCGGAGAATTCTGTCAGCGATGATCGCAGAAATGCGTTTATGTACAGGCTCCACATACACCAAAGGCGATCATTGTTTTCTGTGCCTGTGTCTTCGTTGTATGTGCCTGAACAGAAAATCCTGTAGATTTCGAGCTGTACACTGTTCGGAATCTTAAAAGATAGAAAGTTTGACATTTCGCAAAGGTTAAGGATTTTTGATTTGTCGTCAAGATTGCATAGCACCTCAATAAAGTCACTGGATAAGCTGAAGGTTTGCTTTAACAGCTCTTTAGACCGCTCCGTGTTCATTTCTGCAGCGTTCTTAATAAAGCTCCATAACATTACCGTAGTAAATGCTCAGAAATATATTAAATCCAGCGATTATAGCTTACACTGTGTCATACAGTTTCATGCAGTTCTCGTTACATCGTAATACTCTTGAGCCTAGGATCATCCACACGTCCTGTCAACCAGGTCAAAATATTACCATATCAATATTCCGCACACAACCCCAGGGGTCGAGTACGTTGTCTCAATCAAGTACGCTGTATCTCAAAAAGACACTGGACTTGTTTCCGAGGACAGCCAAAACCCACCATGCTCTTTTAACCCCATCCCCGCCTAAGAGAAAAAACGCCGAATAACCGGCGTTTTTCTTATTCTCCTTATTTCATCCTTGACATCAATACTACGCACTCAACGTGCCTAGCAGGGTCGGATTTGATGTCTGAACCGCTACATAACAACGCAATCGCGACAGTCGTGGGGCGGGATTGGATGTTAGAAAGCACCCTGAAGAAGCAAAGTGAGACACGATTTAACGCAAAGCACCCGCCGAAGCGAGTGCTTTTTCTGTTGTCATACTGTAAGACCGCTTTTTGCTTTGAAATCATCCACGGACATATTTGCTTCCGCTGCCGCCTGAGTGATCGTTAATAGCCCCTTTTTCACAAGACCAGCAAGCGTGGAGATGATGCCCTCTGCTCTTCCCTCTGCTCTAACAGCGTCATCGTCCTCAGCTCTCAGACGCTCTTCATCAAACAGCTCGGCCATCATAGTTACTACCTCCTCCCTATGTTCGGTCAGATATTTTGCAAGATATCCGGATTCGATGCTGATGCGGATCGCGGCTTCAAGTGCGTCCATAATGTTCTCATGAAGCTTTCTCTGCTCATTGAACACCTTACTAAAGCCTATGTACTGCCCAATAATCGTAGCTGTGCCTGGATTCTTCAGAACTCTAGCTTTCAGATCAACCGGACAGTCACCATCGAAGAATGTATCTTTGAAGGATACTTCATCAGGAACGTTCTTGTCTGCTGTATAAACAACATACAGCTCGATTTTCGGAAGCTTTACTTTCCCACCTCCGTGGACTCTCTGCTGTGTTTCACGGATATATCTGCGGAGCGTTTCACACAGATACCACAGCAGTCTCAGCGTGATATTCGGATTCCATGCAGACTGTTCTTCCACAAGGATTACAAACTTTGCTTCGCCGTTCTTTCTGACATAGAAGCCTAGATCATTATAGACATGATTTACGAGAATTGTTTTTAGTGTGCTGACCCAGATATCATCTGCTGTGGTTGTTGTATCCTCCGGATGAAATTCTCTGTACACATCGAGGATGTTTTCTTTATCCGAAAACACATCCACAAACACACTGTCCTTTGCAGAGTGCTTCACTGTAGCGCCGTCAAGATTCAACTTCTCCATCTCATCAGTGGAAATCGGTGTGCCCACATTCTTGTTTTTCAATGGTATCACGCTCCTTTCTGTTACTCTAAGTATACCATAGATTCGGGGAAAAATCAAGTGGTCGGACAGAAAAATCTGACTTCTGATTTCCCCTGTCCTCCCCTACACAACAATAAGCCGCCTACCCTGCAAAGCATCTCACTCTAAGAAAGCTATGCAAGATAGGCGGTTATTGACTGGAGGAATCTCAGCACAGTGTATGTAAAGCGTAAAACAGAATCCCCCTTCCCAGTAAAACCGGAGAGGGGGGATTTATTAGAGGAACGAAGCTATCAAATGATACTGACCCTGCTGTCAGCAGTTGGAGAAGTGATTACTCCTCATCCTTCTTTCTGCGGAACGAACGAATTGTCATCCAGAAACCTGCTGCGATCATCGCAAACGCACCGCC
>ONEQ01000045.1 GCA_900316885.1 uncultured Eubacteriales bacterium
GGGTGGGTGGAGGGAGGGGCGGCGATCCGCCCCTCCCTCCTGGGGGCACGGGGGACTGTCCTCCGAATTGCACCGGGGTGGGGGCGAAGCCCCCATACAGCAACCCACGGGCACAGGGCAAAGCCCACCCTCTCCCATCTTTCCACATTTCAAACAAGCCTTCCCGCATTTCACAGTGGAAAATTTGTTGAAAGATTTTATAAAACCTCTTGCAATTTTTCAGAATTTATGATAGAATAGTAGTATGTACGATTATAAATAGGAGGTCAAGGCATGAATTCTTTTGACGAAGTGTTTGCACAGGTCAAGCGCTATATCACCGAGCACGAGCTGATCTCGCCGGTTGCCTGCGATACTTGGATCGAAACCATGATTCCTGTCGAATTGGACGGACAGGATGCCGTTTTTCAGGTAGATACCGGTTTTCAACAGGGAATCATCCAGAATAACTACCGGAAAATGCTCGAGGAGGTACTCGAGGCTGTGATGGGCTTCCCGGTCAATCTGGTCGTGAATGTCGTCGTTCCGATCAAGGAGGAGCCGGAGCCGGCTGCTCATATCCCGGATTTCAATGAGCTGGAGGAAAAGAATGCCGAGCTGCAAAAGCAGTTCGAGCTTGCAGAATATGACTATACGTTCGACACCTTTATTACAGGACGCTCGAATGAATTTGCCTATGCTGCGTGCAAAGCAGTCGCATCCGATGCCGGCTCGACCTATAATCCGCTGTTCATCTACGGCCCGTCGGGACTCGGCAAGACCCACCTGGTAACCGCAATCAAGCAGGAAATCACCCAGCGCGATCCCTCTAAGAATGTCATCTATGTGACCGGTGAGGCGTTCGGTAACGAGCTCATCAAGGCGATCAACGAAAAGGATGCCTCGGCTTTCCATGATAAATACCGCAATGCCGACGTGCTCATCGTCGATGATATCCAGTTCTTCTCCGGCAAGGAGCGTATGCAGGAGGAATTCTTCCATACGTTCAACAAGCTCCATTCCGAGGGCAAGCAGATTGTCATCACCTCGGACAAGCCGCCGCGTGACCTGAAAACACTGGAGGAGCGTATCCGCAACCGGTTTGAATGGGGTCTGATTGCCGACATCAGCGTACCGGATTTCGAGACACGCTATGCCATCATCCAGAATAAGGCAAAGCTCCTCGATCTGAAAATCCCGGACGAAGTCACAGAATTCATCGCAACCCGCCTCAAAACCAATATCCGTCAGCTCGAGGGCGCTGTCAAGAAGCTCAAGGCGCTGAAAATGCTCGCCAATGCCACTCCGACCATCTCCATGGCACAGAGCGTCATCCGCGATATTCTGACCGACGACCAGCCGATCCCGATCACCGTCGAGAAGGTAATTGCCGAGGTGGCGAACGTCTACGGCATCACGCCGGAGGATATTCGCTCCAGCAAGCGCACCGCACAGATCTCCACCGCCCGCAAGGTTGCCGCCTATGTGGTTCGTGAGGTCACCGGCATGCCGCTGGCTGCCATCGGCACCGAGTTCGGCGGACGCGATCACTCCACGATCGTCTATGCGATTAATAATGTAACCGTCGCCCTCCAGAAGGACGAGAATCTCCGCACCCTCGTCGAGGACATCATCAAGGACATCCGCGACAAGAATCCCCAGCCGATTGCAAACTGACCGCAGGGGGCTGCCCGCCCCCTTGCATTTTCTGGATTTTCAAGGGTCTGAATAGTGGAAAAGGTTCTTTTTTATTTCCACCACGTTTTCAACAGTCGGTGGAAAACGTGGTGTGAAAAAGTGGAATATGCCCTGTTTCAAACGCCTTTCAACCAGGTTTTCCACAGTGTGTTGAAACTCTGGTTGAAAAAGAATCCTGTATTTTTCCGGGATTTACAGAATCCGACAATCTGATTTCCACTTTTTCCGACAAACCCGGATTTCACCGTTTCCACGGTGTTGAAAAAGCCGGCTCCGGAATTCCACAAAATTTTCCCCATTTTTTCCCTTTCCACTCCACAATTCTTCCACATCCTCACAGTGAGAATTTACCGCATTTGTGATTCCACTTCTCCACTTTTTCTCCCGTTCCTGCATGTGGAATTTCTTTCCGCGGTTTTTTCAGAAAAAAACGGGATCCTAACTTTTCCACACCCTCTACTACTACTACTATTTTTTCTTTTATGTTAGAGTAATAGATTGTGAAACCGGCAGACTCCCGTCTTTCCCCCAATGTGGAAACTCCCCGAAGCACAACAGCGGATGGGGTCAAGGGGATCACATCCCCTTGCGGGTGCAGGGGCAGAGCCCCTGCTGGGGTCAAGGGGCAAAGCCCCTTGCAGGGTTTCAGGGGCGGAGCCCCTGAATTAAATCAGGAGGTATACCATGCAGTTTACATGTGATAAAAACGAACTCTGCAACGCGATTGCGCATGTGTCCAGGGCGGTTTCGGCAAAATCGACGATTCCGGCGCTGGAGGGCATCTGCATCCAGATGACCGAGGGCGCGATCATTCTCACGGGATACGATCTCGAAATCGGCATCCGCACGAGCATCGCCGCAGAGTGCCATGACAGCTTCTCGTTCGTCGTGAATGCGCGTCTGTTCGGCGATATGGCGCGGCGCATGACCGGCGACCGGATCCTGTTCGAGATCAACGAGGATCTGGGCGCGAAGCTCTCCAGCAACGACACCACCTGCCGCATCACCGCCATGAGCGCGGAGGAATTCCCGGCACTTCCGGTCGTCGATTCGACACAGAAGATCAGCATCTCCCAGCCGCTGCTCAAATCCATGATCCAGCAGTCCAGCTTTGCGGCATCCACCAAGGAGGATAAGCCCATCCTGACCGGACTGCTGTTCGAGGCGGGCGACGGCATGTTCTATGTAGTGGCAATGGATCGCTACCGCCTTGCCATGCGGCAGGAGCCGGTCGCTGATCTCGGCGCGTTCCGGTTCGTCGTACCGAAGAAATCGCTCGGCGAGCTGATCGGCATGCTGCGCGATGATGCCGAAAATCCGTGCGAATTCGTCACCAACGGCAAGCACATCGTGTTCTCCGTGAACGGCTTTGACCTGTTTGCACGCCTGCTGGAGGGTCAGTTCCATAACTTCCGCAGCAGCATCCCCGGCGAGGCAAAGACGGTCGCTACCATGAATACCAAGGATCTCATCGGCTGCGCAGAGCTGTGTTCCCTCTTTATCAATGATAAGAACAAGTCCCCCATGCGCTGCGAATTCGGCAATTCCGCGATGGCGATCTCCTGCAAGACCGGCATCGGTGAGGTCAACGACAAGGTGCCGGCGGATCTGAACGGCGAGACCGTCACCATCGGCTTTTCCAATAAGTATCTCCTCGAAGCGCTCCGCGCCTGCGAGACGGACAAGGTGCGCCTGCATATGAGCGGCTGCAACAAGGTCATCAAGATTACGCCGCTGGAGGGCGAGAGCTTTGTGTATCTGATTATGCCGATCCAGCTTAAAAATTAAAGTGGTACTTTTTTAGAAATGGGGGCGCTGCCCCCATATCCCCGCAAGGGGAGCGTGGCTCCCCTTGACCCCATCCATTTTGTTATAGGAGGGTTTATGGAAACTTCTAAGGTGAAGATCACGACCGAATTTATCAAGCTCGACCAGCTTCTCAAATTCGCAGGACTCTGCGATACCGGCGGATTTGCAAAGGAACTCGTCCAGCAGGGGCAGGTGCGCGTCAACGGCGAAACCTGCACCATGCGCGGCAAGAAGATCCGCCCCGGAGATGTCGTTGAAGTGGACAAATTCCGGGTCGAGGTGGAGTAATTGTATATCACGTCCTTTTATGCGGACGGATTCCGGAATCTGCACGGCGTGCGGTTCGAGCCGGATGCGCATTTTAACCTGATTATCGGCGATAATGCGCAGGGCAAGACCAATCTCCTCGATGCCATCTGGCTCATGACCGGGTGCAGGAGCTTTCACGGTGCCAAGGAACGGCATTATCTGGGCTTCGATGCGCCGTTTTTCCAGTGTGACATGCGTTTCCGGGACGAGCGCCGCGAGCAGCGCATCTCCTATTCCCTCGAGCGCGGTCAGCAGAAAAAGCGAAAAATCACCATAAACGGCGTCGATTCGCAGAAAACCGGCGGTCTGTTTGAGGCGTTCCATTGCGTGGCGTTCTCGCCCTGCGATGTGGAGCTTGTGAACGGCACACCCGACAAACGCCGGAATTTCATGGATTTGTGCGCGTGTCAGCTGCATCCGGCGTCGATGCAGTACGTCAGCCGGGCGTCGCTCCTGCTGTCGCAGCGCAATGCGTCGATCCAGAATGCGCTCAAGGGGCGCATCCGGAAGCGCGATATTCCGTTATTTGACGAACAGCTCGCACAGGCGGGCGCGTATCTCTCATGTATGCGGTACAATTATATCAAGGGCATGGCGCCGCTTTGCCGGGAGCTTTACAGCGTGATGACCGGCGGAAGTGAGGCATTGCAGATCGGCTACCGGAGCGCGGTTTACGGGGACATGGAGCTCCCCGAACGCCCGACGCCGGAGCTTGTGGATATGTACCGCGAAAAGCTGTCCATGCATCTCGATGAGGACATGCGGATGGGCTTCACCTCGAAGGGCATCCAGCGGGATGATCTGACCCTTGCCATTGACGGCAATGCGGTGCAGATTTTCGGCTCCCAGGGACAGCGGAAAAGCACGGCGCTGGTGCTGAAACTTGCGCAGGCGCACCTGTACAACCAGAAATTATCGCGGTCTCCCGTGGTTTTGCTGGATGATGTGATGGGTGAGCTGGACGAGCGCAGGCAGCGTCTCATTTATGACATGGTGGCGCAGATGCAGGTGTTTATTACACTTTGTCACCCGTCATCTCTGCGGCTTTCACAAAAAGGTAAGATTTTCCGGATGGATTCCGGACAACTTGCCGAGGAGAGTTCTCCACCGGAAAATGTGGAAAACTCTGTGGAAAGAGTGGAAAACTAGGTTGGCAAATTGAAAAAAAGCCCCTTTTCGACTCTGGTTTTCCACAAAATCTGTTGAAAACTCTGTGGAAACGGTTTAAAACCGGGTTGAGAGCCCGATTATATCACAAATCTATCACCTTTACGGGTGGTAATCATATCACAAAAACTCCTCAAAGACAAAAGTCGATGGGGTCAAGGGGTCCACGACCCCTTGCGGGAGTCCAGAGGGCAGAGCCCTCTGGTGGTTTCCGGGGCAAAGCCCCGGAAACCACCCCGGAGTAAGGAGTGAGAGTATGGAAGAAGAAATCTACGGCGCGGAACAAATACAAGTACTGGAGGGTCTGGATCCTGTCCGGAAGCGTCCGGGTATGTATATCGGCTCGACGAGCATTGACGGACTGCATCACCTCGTTTACGAGATCGTCGATAATGCGATCGACGAGGCGCTTGCGGGATTCTGTACGGAAATCACCGTCGAGATCCTGCCGGACAACATCATCCGCGTGTCCGATAACGGACGCGGCATCCCGACCGGCATCCACCCCACCGAGGGTATTTCGGCGGCGACCGTCGTTTATACCGTGCTGCATGCCGGCGGTAAGTTCGGCGGCGGCGGTTATAAAGTATCCGGCGGTCTGCACGGCGTGGGCGCATCGGTCGTCAATGCCCTGTCCGAGTGGCTCGAAATCAATGTCAAGGACGGCACCCACGAGCATTTCCAGCATTTCGACCGCGGCGAATATAAGGAACCGCTGAAAATCATCGGTGATACGAAGGAAACCGGCACGACCGTCACCTTCAAGGCAGATGCACAGATCTTTGAAACCACCAAGTACGATTACGAGGTGCTCTTAAAGCGTATGCGCGAGCAGGCGTTCCTCAATGCCGGCATCCGCATCGTCATGTCCGACAAGCGCGACGAGAATGAGCCGATTTCCGAGGTTCTGCACTATGAGGGCGGTATCCGGCAGTTTGTCGAGCATATCCACAAGGTCAAGGGCTACGAAACCGTCGGTGACATCATCTATGTGAGCGGCAAGGAGGGCGATTCCATCGCGGAGATCGCCATGCAGTACAACGACAGCTACAACGAGTGCATCATGTCCTTTGCGAATAATATTCACACCAAGGACGGCGGTTCGCATGAGAACGGCTACAAAAATGCGCTGACCAAGGTCGTGAACGAGTACGGCAAGCGGTTTAATTTCCTCAAGGAGAACGAAAAGCTCTCCGGCGACGACGTGCGCGAGGGTCTGACCGCGATCGTCTCCGTCAAGCTGACCGAATGCGAATTCGAGGGGCAGACCAAGGGACGCTTAGGCAATCCCGAGGTGCGTCCGTTTGTGGAAAAGCTCGTGCAGGAAAAGCTCATGAGCTATTTCGAGATGAATCCGTCCATTGCCAAGGAAATCCTCGACAAGTGCCTTGCAGCCCGCCGTGCGCGTGAGGCGGCAAAGGCGGCGCGTGAGACGGCTCGCCGGAAAACCGCGATGGAGAGCGCTTCCCTGCCGGGCAAGCTGGCGGACTGCTCCGAGCACGGTGTGGAAAACACCGAGATCTACATCGTCGAGGGAGATTCCGCGGGCGGCTCCGCAAAGGGCGGACGCGACCGCCGGTATCAGGCAATCCTCCCCCTCTGGGGCAAGATGCTCAATGTGGAAAAGGCGCGGATCGACAAGGTGTACGGCAATGAAAAGCTGATGCCGGTCGTGACGGCGCTCGGCACGGGCATCGGTGAGGACTTCAACATGGAAAAGCTGCGCTATGATAAGGTCATTATCATGGCGGATGCCGACGTGGACGGATGCCATATCCGAACACTTCTGCTGACGTTCTTTTTCCGCTATATGAAGCCGTTAATTGAGAACGGCAACGTGTATATCGCACAGCCGCCGCTGTTTAAGGTGGAGCGCGACACAAAAACGAAGAAATACGAGGCTGTCCGCTATGCGTTCTCGGACGAGGAGCGCGACAAGTATATTGAGGAGCTAAAACGCGAGGACGGCAAGGAATTCAAGGTCGCTGTCCAGCGGTACAAGGGTCTTGGTGAGATGGACTCCGAGCAGCTCTGGGAAACCACGATGAACCCCGAAACACGGACAATTCTGCGCGTTACGATGGAGGATGCGATCCGTGCGGACGAGATCATCACGATCCTGATGGGTGACAAGGTTATGCCGCGTAAGGATTATATCGAGAAATACGCGAAAACCGTCTCCAATCTGGATGTATAAGGAGCTTTGATGGAAGAGAATAACCTGCTTCTGGAGAAGCAATACAAGATCCCGTTTGATCTGTTCCGGGAGGCGTTCATCGCGTTTCAGCGACGGTTCGTCTATCCGAAAACCTACGTGATTATGGGAATTCTGGGCGTTGTGACCGGGTTTTATTCCTACGCACTGATAAAGAGTGACGAGAATGCCAACCGCGGGCTGTACTGCATGATTATCCTGTTCTGCGTGGTTTTCATGGCTTTGCAGTTCATCAATCCCCGCAAGATCCGGATCAAGCTCATGGAGGGCGTGAAGGAGATCGAGGACGACGAGTACAGGCTCCGGATTTTCCCGGAATACCTGGAAATCGGGACGATTCTGCCCCCGGAGGATGCATCGCAGTCCGAGACGGATGCGCTGTTTGACGATGTGCCGGCGGAGGATTTCTCCGGGACGCGGATCCACTACAACAAGGGGCTGAATGTGGTCGAGTATCCGAAGTTTTTCATGATCTACCAGCAAAAGACGATGTTTTATGTGGTGCCGAAGGCGGCGTTTTCGGAGGAAGAGCTGGAGATTTTACGGGTGCATTTCAGCAAGCGGCTGGAAAAGACCTTCACAAGCCATAAATAAGGGGGAGGTTTCCGCAGGCTGCCCCCACCCCCCATTTCAGGTAAATCTCAGAATATGAGGTGAAAAGATTGAGTAACGAAACAAACGAAAATCTGGAAGTCACAGAGCAGGCTGCGCCGCAGCATAAGGTCATTCCGGTCGATGTTGCCGACGAGATGCATGACTCGTTCCTCGCGTATGCGATGTCCGTTATCATCTCCCGTGCGCTGCCGGATGTGCGCGACGGTCTGAAGCCTGTTCACCGGCGTATCATCTATACCATGCACGAGAATAAGCTCACACCCGATCAGCCGTACCGCAAGTGCGCGGATACGGTCGGCGCGGTGCTGGGCCGCTACCATCCGCATGGTGATGCGTCCGTGTATGATGCGCTCGTGCGTCTGGCACAGGACTTCTCTCTCCGGTATCCGCTGGTGGACGGTCACGGTAACTTCGGTTCCGTGGACGGTGACCCGCCTGCCGCTTACCGTTATACCGAGGCGAGAATGGCAAAGCTCTCCCTCGAAATGGTCGCTGATATTGACAAGAATACCATCGACTGGGGTCCCAACTACGACGACCGCTTACAGGAGCCGGTCGTGCTCCCGTCGCGTTTCCCGAACCTGCTGGTCAACGGCTCGGTCGGCATCGCGGTCGGCATGGCGACCAACATCCCCACCCACAATCTGGGTGAGGTCATTGACGGGCTGAACCTCCTGATCCAGAACCCCGACTGCACGCTCGACGATCTCATGGAATGCATCAAGGGGCCGGATTTCCCGACCGGCGGCATCATCATGGGCAAGGCGGGCATCCGTGCCGCTTACGGCACCGGCAAGGGCAAGATCATTGTCCGCGCCAAGACCTCCATCGAGGATATCAAGGGCAAGACCCACATCATCGTGCATGAAATCCCCTACATGGTCAACAAGGCGCGTCTGGTCGAGCATATTGCACAGCTTATCAAGGAAAAGCGCATCGAGGGCGCGACGTTCGTCCGCGATGAATCCGGCAGAGACGGTATGCGTATCGTCATCGGCGTGCGCAAGGATGCCGTGCCGGATGTGGTGCTCGCAAAGCTGTTCAGCTTTACGCAGTTGCAGGATACCTGCGGCGTGAATATGCTCGTGCTCTGCGATGGCGTGCCGCGTGTGCTCACGCTGAAACAGGTATTGGAGCACTATCTCGAATTCCAGGTGGATGTCATCACCCGCCGTACCAAGTTCGAGCTGGATAAGGCGCTCAAACGCGCCCACTTATTGCAGGGCTTCATGCTCGCGGCGGACTATATCGATGAAGTTATCGCGATTCTGCGTTCTTCCTCGAGTATTCCCGAGGGTAAGGAGCGCCTGATGGAGCGCTTCAAGGATGTGGATATGTCCGCACTGCTGGAGCGTGCGGAATATGATCTCACGGGTCTGCACCTGCCGCATAGTATCGGACTTTCCGAGGAACAGGCGGAGGCGATCGTCCAGATGCGTCTCGGTGCCCTGACCGGTCTGGAGCGCCAGAAGATCACCGACGAGCTGTACGGGCTCTGCCAGAAGATCTCCGAGCTGGAGGATATCCTCGGTGACAAGCAGAAGGTCTACGAGGTCATTTCCAGCGAGCTGGGCGAAATCCGCCGCAGATTCGCGGATAAGCGCCGCACGGAGATCACCGAGGTATCCGGCGAGCTGGATATTGAGGAGCTCATCGAGGTCGAGGACTGCGTGGTCACCTACACCAACAAGGGCTATGTGAAGCGCATCGCGCTCGACGAATACAAGACCCAGCGCCGCGGCGGACGCGGTGTGCAGGGCATGAAGCAGCGTGAGGAGGATTTCGTGGAGGAGATGTTCATCTGCTCGACGCATGACAATATTCTCTTTATCACGAACAAGGGCTACATGTACAAGCTCAAATGCTACGAGATCCCGGACGGCTCGAAGGCTTCCCGCGGCTTCCATTTCGCAAATCTCCTGAATCTCCAGGAGGGCGAGCGCATCTCCGCGATGCTCAGGTGCCGCACCTTCGACACGGATGATTATGTGGTCATGGTTACCAAGCAGGGACAGATCAAGCGCACCCCGCTGACGGCTTACCGCAACATCTACAACAAGAAGGGACTCATTGCGATCGGACTGAATGACGGCGACGAGATCGCCGGCGTGCGCATGACCGACGGCTCCAACCAGCTCATTGTGGCGACGAGAAACGGCATGGCGCTGCGCATGGAGGAGACCTGCATCCGCCCGCAGTCGCGTTCGGCACACGGTGTCAAGGCGATCCGCCTGCGCGAGGGCGACGAGGTCATTTCCATGGCGAGAGTCCGCGACAATGCGACGGTGCTCACCGTCACCACGCAGGGCTACGGCAAGCGCTGCGGACTGGAGGAATACCGCATCCAGGGACGCGGCGGCTTCGGTCTGAAGAATTACCATGTGGACGACGTGCGCGGCAATGTCTGCGGCATCAAGGTTGTGGACGAGGATGATGACATCATCCTGATCTCGACCGAGGGCATCATCATCCGTATTCTGGCGAGTGATATCCGCATCATGGGCAGAACCGCCAAGGGTGTCCGTGTGATGAAGGTCAGCGAGGGCAATTCGGTTGTGGCGTTTACCAGAGCCGAGCATGATGCATCGGAGGAGACTGCCGAGGTTGAGCAGATCTCCGACGAGGAGGCGGCACTCCAGAATGCCGAGGAAACCGACGATCCGCCGGAGGTTGAGGCGGACGACGAATAATCAGATGAGGGAGGTTTCCGCCTCCCTCTCTTTGCTATCAGAAAGGAACCAACATGCAGTACATCCCTCATGCCGTGATTGCCTTCTTTCTCGTGATGAGCATCGCGGCGTATACCGCCTACGGACGCGACAAGCGGCTTGCCAGGGAGCACAAGCGCCGTATATCGGAAAAAACGCTCCTCTCGCTGAGCTTTTTCGGCGGCGCGGCAGGCGCACTGGCTGCGATGCAGCTTTTTCGGCATAAGACAAAGCACTGGTATTTCTACGCCGTCGGGATTGCGGGGATCCTGTGGCAGGCGGGGCTGCTGGGGTATGTGCTGTTTTTCATGAATGGAGGCGTGTTCAAATGAAACTGCAAATCGATTCAACGCTGACCGACATCGTGCGCAAGCCGCGCACACATCGGATCCCGGAGAATATCCTGCTTCAGATCTGCCTGTATTTCGCCGTATTTTATCTGATGCAGTGCGCGGAAATGCTCTTTCTGATGCCGGTCATCTACAATAGCTACATGGATATGATGTCCGAGCTGCTGCAGAAACAGGAGAACATCCCGTTCAGGGAATTCATGAGCAGGCTCAACAATATCATGATGGAGCCGCACAATTTCAAGATGATGCTCCTCAGCACCGGCTTCGGCACGATCGTCGTTCTGCTCTGGTGCCGACTGGTCGAGGGCAGAAAGCTCCGGACACTGGGCTTTGTCAAGAAGCATGCCCTGGTGCAGTATCTGGTCGGAATGGCTGTCGGGATGCTGGTCTTTTCGGCAGTTGTGGGGCTTTCCGTGCTGCTGGGCGGCTTGCAGTTTGAGGGCTTTGAGGGGAAATTCACCGGCGGATTGCTGCTGGTCTTCATCGGCTACCTGATCCAGGGCATGAGCGAAGAGGTGCTCTGTCGCGGCTATATGATGACCTCGACGCTCCGGAATCACAATCTCTGGTGGGCGGTCGGCATCAATTCCGTGCTGTTCGGCGTGATGCACGTCGGCAACCGCGGCTTTTCGGTGCTCGCTATGCTCAATCTCGTGCTCTGCGGCATCCAGCTTTCGCTCTACGTCCTGCGCACGGGCAATCTCTGGGGTGCCTGCGCTTTCCACAGCATCTGGAATTTCGCGCAGGGCAATTTCTACGGGCTCCCGGTTTCGGGCATGAATTCCGGTGATTCGGTGTTCCGCATGTCCCTCAAGGGCTCGTCAATTGTCAACGGCGGCAGTTTCGGCATCGAGGCGAGCATCGCGACGACGATTGTGCTTTCTCTGGTGATCGTGATTCTGCTGTTCGTGCCGAATCCGTTTGCCAAGAAAACCGGCGCATCCAAGCCGGAAACGGAGGCTGTATGAGAACGGCGCTGGTGACCGGCGCAGGCGGCGGCATCGGCTCTGCCATTGCCATGCGCCTTGCCTCCGACGGGTACACGGTTATTTTCCACAGCCATACGAAAGATTGTGGAAAACCGGCGGCATCCGTTCATGGCATCGCCGTCCGGGCGGATCTGTCCGACGCATCGCAGGTGGAAAACATGGTCTCCGAAATTCTCGCACAGGTCGGGGCTGTGGATATTCTGGTGAACAATGCGGGGATTTCCGTATCCGGGCTGCTCACGGACATCGATCCGCAGACGCGGCGCAGGCTGTATGACGTGAATCTCCTGGCACCGATCGAGCTCACGCGGCTGCTTCTGCCCTCGATGGTGCGCCGGAAATCGGGCTGCATCGTGAATATCAGCTCGATGTGGGGGCAGGTCGGGGCATCGTGTGAGGTGGACTACTCCGCGGCAAAGGCGGGGCTGATCGGGTTTACCAAGGCGCTCGCGCAGGAGGTGGCACCGAGTGGAATCCGGGTCAACTGCGTGGCGCCCGGTGTGATCCGCACGCCGATGCTCGACTGCTACGATGCGGAAACGCTTGCATCCCTCGCGGAGGAAACGCCCCTCGGACGTCTCGGCACGCCGGAGGATATTGCGGGGTCAGTGTCATTCCTGTGCAGCGAGCAGGCAGGCTTCATGACGGGACAGATCCTCGGCGTGAACGGGGGTTTTGTGATTTGAATCCGCTGGCGCGGGGGTTGGGGGGATGCATCTCCCTGACCCCCTTTTCTTGTAGGCGAAAGTTTTTTGTATGGGGGCTTCGCCCCCACCCCGGTGCAATTCGGAGGACAGTCCCCCGTGCCCCCAGGAGGGAGGGGCGGATCGCCGCCCCTCCCTCCACCCACCC
>ONEQ01000044.1 GCA_900316885.1 uncultured Eubacteriales bacterium
GTATGACATTTCCCGCTGGAGTCAGACAGCAGTGGATTATTTTGATCTGCCCGATGTCTATTTGAAAAGCGCCGGTGCGCTCTGGGCGGAGCATGTCCACCCCGATGAGCGCGAGAATTACGAAAAGAACATCCGCGCCCTGTTCGCCGGGGAGATCACCTGCCACAACATGCAGTACCGCGCCCTCGCCAAGGACGGGCGCTATACCGTCTGCACCTGCCGCGGGGTCATCATCACGGGTCCGGACGGGAATCCGGATTATTTCGCCGGCTCTATCCAGAACCACGGACAGCTCAGCTACCTCGACACCACGACCGGACTGCGCAGTCTGTACGGCTTCTTCGACGATCTCCAGACACTGTTCTGGAAGGAGGATCCCGGCGCGATCCTGCTGATGGGTCTGAGCTCATTCGCAAATATCAACGATATTTACGGCTATACCTTCGGCAACAGCGTCCTGCGGGAAATCTCCAATCTGCTCCGGGATCGCTTCGCGAACTGCGGCGCAGTCTACCGCATGGACGGCACCAAGTATGCGGTCATTTCGCATGTCTGCACGGCAGAGCAGCTCTGCGCGATCTTCAAGCAGATCAAAACGGAGCTTGCGCACCAGTTCATCGTAGAGGGCAAGTGTCTGAGTCTTGCCACGAATGCGGGTGCGGTCAAGGTCGATACGTTCGACATCAGCACCGAAACGGTATTTAGCTGCCTGAAATACGCCTATTACGAATCCAAGAGCCGCAAGCTGGGCGAGGCGGTCATCTTCGCTGACGAGCTGACGGACGATAACCGCCATTTCGTGGAAAAGCTCAACGTCATCCGCAACAGCGTGACGCAGAACTGCAAGGGCTTCTTCCTCTGCTACCAGCCGATCATGGATGCCAAGACCGAGAAGCTCAAGGGCATGGAGGCGCTCATCCGCTGGAAAAGCGAGGAATACGGCACGGTTCCGCCCATCCACTTCATTCCGGTGCTCGAACAGGATACGCTGTTCCCGGAGCTGGGGCGCTGGATTCTGCGCACGGCGATGGAGGACGGCAAGGTGCTGCTGGACGAGTACCCGGATTTCGTGATGAACGTGAATCTCTCCTATGCGCAGCTCGAAACCAGCTCCTTCGTGAACGACGTCATTCAGCTTCTGGAGGAGACGGGATTCCCGGCGCGGAATCTCTGTCTGGAGCTCACCGAGCGATGCCGGATGCTGGACATGTCCCTGCTCAAGAACATGTTCAAAATCTTCCGCGAGAAGGGCATCAAGGTCGCGCTGGACGATTTTGGCACCGGCTTCTCCTCGATGGGACTGCTGCGTGAGATACCCGTCGATACGGTGAAGATCGACCGTGAGTATGTCAAGAACGTCGAGACAAGCTCCGCCGACCAGAGCACGATCCAGTCCATTTCGGGACTGGCGGAATCCTTCCGGACGGACATCTGCGTCGAGGGTGTCGAGACTGCCGAGATGCGCGATTTTCTGCGCAAATACGACAATGTTTCGAGTCTCCAGGGCTACTACTACTCCAAGCCCATCCCGATGGAGGAATTTGTGCAGAAGTATCTGGCTTCGCATGACGATGCCTCTCAAAAGGAAACCGCATAAAACAAAATCCCGGAATCACATGATTCCGGGATTTTTTGCAGCTTATTCCCCAAGAAGCGCTTTGACGCGGGCGATCTCCGCCTTTTCCTCGTCGGTCACAAAGCCGTCGCTGCGGACGATGATCTCGCTGACCTGATCGATCAGCTCTACGAACGCATCTGCCAGCCGCGCATTGCAGTCGCGCAGACGTGCGATACCGTCCTTGAGATCGTTGTCAAAGCTCTCGCTGTTCAGCATATCCGAGCAGCCGTCGTATACCTGCTCCAGCTCGCCGCCGTCATAGCTGAAGCCGAACAGCTGATTCAGGTAGTTCACCTCGCGGTCGCTCACCCAGCCGTCTGCCGTGATCGTGCGCAGGATCAGGCTGACCAGCAGCTCCGCATAGTAGTCCTCCATGGTGCCGTAGGTGTCCTCATCCCACAGCGTCGCATTTTCGACAGCCTCACATCCCATGAGAAATTTGTCGAATTTCAGCTGAAAGCTCTCAGCGCTGATGTCCAGATCGTTCATAGTTACCGTTCCTCCCCTATCTGTATCAGTATTGCCATCTTTATTATACAAGATTTTTCCGGTCTTGTCAACGGTTCAGGAAAGTTTTACCACGCATTGCCATCCGGCTCGTATCTCCGGTTTTTGGCGATATATCGCCAAGTGCAGCCCGGCGATCCCCATTTCCATGCCTGTTTCTGTAAAGAAAAAATCATTTTTTATTGATATGGGAAAGGTACAGAATCAGCAGTCGCCGTTCTGCATTTCCTAATATATGGGCAAAATCAGGTGTTTTTGCGTGGCGGCCGTTTTACTTGTGAAATAGTTGACAAACTTTGTTTTTCGGTGTATAATAGAAATATCTATTAACCGAAAGGAATGATGACAATGGGTTTGACACTGACTGAAAAGATCCTCCGCGCACATCTGGTAGACGGTGAGCCGGTCAAGGGACAGGAGATCGGTATCCGTATCGATCAGACCCTGACGCAGGATGCAACCGGTACCATGGCGTACCTCGAATTTGAGGCTATGGGTGTACCGCGTGTCCGCACGGAGCGTTCTGTCGCTTACATCGATCACAATACCCTCCAGAACGGCTTTGAGAATGCCGACGATCACCGCTTCATCGGCTCTGTTGCCAAGAAGCACGGCATTTACTTCTCCCGTCCCGGCAACGGTATCTGCCATCAGGTTCACCTCGAGCGCTTCGGCATCCCGGGCAAGACCCTGATCGGCTCTGACTCCCACACCCCCACCGGCGGCGGTATCGGTATGATCGCAATCGGTGCAGGCGGTCTGGATGTCGCTGTTGCCATGGGCGGCGGTGCGTACTACATCACCTATCCGAAGATTGTCAAGGTCGAGCTGACCGGCAAGCTCTCTCCGTGGGTTGCGGCAAAGGATGTCATTCTCGAAGTGCTCCGCCGTCTGTCCGTCAAGGGCGGTGTCGGCAAGGTCATCGAGTATGTCGGTGAGGGCGTCAAGACCCTGAGCGTTCCGGAGCGTGCCACCATCACCAATATGGGCGCAGAGCTCGGCGCTACCACCTCCATCTTCCCGTCCGACGAGATCACCAAGGCATTCCTCGAAGCACAGGGCAGAGGTGAGGTATGGTCTGAGCAGAAGGCAGACGACGATGCTGTTTACGACGAGGTTGTCGAGATCAACCTGTCCGAGCTGGTTCCGCTGGCTGCATGTCCGCACTCCCCGGACAATGTCAAGTCCGTCAAGGAGATCGAGGACGAGAAGGGCGGCAAGCTCAAGGTCGATCAGGTCTGCATCGGCTCCTGTACGAACTCCTCCCTGCTCGATATGATGAAGGTCGCACACATCCTCAAGGGCAAGACCGTGCATCCGGACGTATCCCTTGCCATCGCTCCCGGCTCCAAGCAGGTGCTCAACATGATGGCAGACATGGGTCTGCTCTCCATCATGATCGACGCCGGTGCGCGTATCCTCGAATCCGCATGCGGTCCCTGCATTGGTATGGGACAGTCCCCGAATTCCGGCGGTATCTCCCTGCGTACCTTCAACCGCAACTTCCTCGGCAGAAGCGGAACCAAGGACGGTCAGATCTATCTGGTATCCCCGGAGCTCGCTGCAATTTCCGCGATCACCGGCTACCTGACTGATCCGCGTGAGATCGGCGAGATGCCGGCATTCGTCCTCCCGGACAAGTTCACCGTACATGACAACATGATCGCGCTGCCCGCATCCGAGGCAGAGGCTGATTCCGTCGAGATCCTGCGCGGTCCGAACATCAAGCCCTACCCGGATACCGCGCCGCTGGAGGCATCCATCGAGGCACCGGTTTCCCTCAAGGTCGAGGACAACATCACCACCGACCACATCATGCCCGCAGGCGCAAAGATTCTGCCGCTGCGTTCCAACATCCCGGCAATTTCCCAGCACTGCTTCACCGTTTGCGACGAGACCTTCCCGACCCGTGCCAAGGAGCTCGGCAAGTCCATCATCGTGGGCGGTGCCAACTACGGTCAGGGCTCGTCCCGTGAGCATGCGGCTCTCGCTCCGCTGTATCTCGGCATCAAGGCGGTTCTCGTGAAGTCCTTCGCAAGAATTCACAGAGCAAACCTCATCAACGCCGGCATCCTCCCGCTGACCTTCGTCAACGAGGCAGACTATGACAGCATCTCGCAGGGCGATGTGCTCGTGCTGGATGACATCCGTGCCAAGGTTGAGGCTGGTCAGACCCAGTTCAACGTGCACAACAAGACCACCGGCAAGGAGATTCCGGTTCTCTGTGAGCTGACCGGCAGAACCAAGGACATCATGCTGGCAGGCGGTCTGCTGGATTATACCAGAGAAAACCTGAAGTAATGAACGCGCTCGGTATCAAGCTTGAAAACGACCGCATTTTCCGGGAGGGAAACTTCCCGGAGATGCGCTCGGAGGTGTTTGCAGACCTGACGCCGAAAGCCGTCACCCGTTCAGAGCCGTTTCACGTCAGTGAGCATCTCCTGCAAACGGACACCATCTCGGCGGTGCTGCAATTTCCCGGCAAGCGCGTCTGTGCGCTGAATTTCGCCAATGCGAACTGCCCCGGCGGTGCGTATGTCCTCGGCGGCAACGCACAGGAGGAGGCGCTTTGCAGGGCTTCCCTGCTGTATTACACCATCCGGACGGCAAATGCTTACTACCGGCGCAACCGGCTGCATGTGCTGCCGGATTACACGGACAGCATGATTTATTCCCGGAATGTTCCGGTCATCCGCGACAATGCAGGAAACCGTCTGGAAACACCTGTAACCTGCGATTTCATCACAAGCCCTGCGGTCAACCGGACATTTGCAAAATTCCTGTTCTCCGGCAAAAAGCTGGACGCTGTCATGGCGCACCGGATCGAGCAGATCATCGCTCTTGCGGCAGAGCAAGCACCGGACATTCTGATTCTGGGTGCATTTGGCTGCGGCGTGTTCGGCAACCGACGCGAAACGGTCTATCCTATGTTTGAAGCGGCAATTAACCGGTATCTGCCGGTTGCGATTGAAGTCGTGTTTGCCGATCCGCGCTGATCTCATTCATACAGGTGACTGTATATGAAAATCATATTTGCAATCTTTGTCGGCATTCTCATCAATATCCCTGTTGCGGCATTCCGCATCCTGCGGGCACAGTCCGAGGAGGAGAATGGTGACCTGACCTTTGACGGTGTCGTCAACAAGGTGATCGGATGGATTTTGATTCTTGGCGTCGGTTCTGTTGCATTTGCCCTCTATGTTAATGGAACTGACTGTAGTTTCTATTTTACCTGTGCAACAGTCGGTCTGCTGAGCTTTCCCCGCTTGTTCGTCGAAAAGTATTCCTTTCATGCAGAGCCGAAACGAGATGACTGGCACAATCACATCTATCTGACTGCATGTGGGCTTTTTTGGCTGATTATGGGCATACTGTATGTCACCGGTTAGCGGTAAACAGGTATCTGCCTGCAAAACGATATTTTTAGGAGGTAATTTCCCATGGATAAAATTAAAATGACAACTCCCCTCGTCGAGATGGACGGCGACGAGATGACCCGCATCCTCTGGCAGTGGATCAAGGATATTCTCATCACCCCCTATGTGGAGCTCAATACCGAGTACTATGACCTCGGTCTGACCCACCGCGAGGAGACCAAGGATCAGGTAACCTTCGATTCTGCCGAGGCTACCAAGAAGTACGGCGTTGCTGTCAAGTGCGCGACCATCACCCCGAATGCTGCCCGTATGCCGGAGTACAATCTCTCCCAGATGTGGAAGTCCCCGAACGGCACCATCCGTGCAATCCTCGACGGTACTGTATTCCGCACCCCGATCCTCGTTAAGGGCATCACCCCCTATATCCCGACCTGGACCCAGCCGATTACCATCGCACGTCATGCATACGGCGACGTGTACAAGAACACCGAGATGCAGATCAAGAACGGCGGCAAGGCTGAGCTCGTTTACACCGATAAGGACGGCAAGGAGACACGTCAGCTGATCTATGATTTCGGCAATGAGGACGGCGTGATCCAGGGTCTGCACAACCGCGACGAGTCCATTTCCGGCTTCGCACGCGCTTGCTTCAACTATGCGCTCGATATTAAGCAGGATATCTGGTTTGCTTCCAAGGATACCATTTCCAAGCAGTACGACCACAGATTCAAGGATATTTTCGCAGAGATCTTCGAGAATGAGTATAAGCAGAAATTTGCTGATGCTGGCATCGAGTACTTCTATACGCTGATCGATGATGCGGTTGCACGTGTGATCCGTTCCAACGGCGGCTTTATCTGGGCTTGCAAGAACTACGACGGCGATGTTATGAGCGACATGGTTTCCACCGCATACGGCTCTCTGGCCATGATGACCTCCGTGCTCGTTTCCCCGACCGGCGTTTACGAATATGAGGCAGCTCACGGTACCGTTCAGCGCCACTACTACAAGCACCTCAAGGGCGAGGAAACCTCCACGAACTCCGTTGCTACCATTTTCGCATGGAGCGGTGCGCTGAGAAAGCGCGGCGAGCTCGACAGCAATCAGGCTCTGATCGACTATGCGAACAAGCTTGAGAAGGCAACCATCCAGACCATTGAGGAGGGTGTCATGACCGGCGACCTCTATGCTCTGTCCTCTCTGGAGAACAAGCGCAAGGTCAACTCCCGTGAGTTCCTTGAGGAAATCAATACCCGTCTGGAATCACTGATGAAGTGAGGCGATCACCGTTATGTCAAAACAGGTGATCTCAACACCGGTCATTCGCCGTTTGCCGCGGTATTACCGGTTTCTGGGTGATCTGGAGCGTGAGAATGTCGAACGGATTTCCTCACGCGAGCTCGCCCAGCGCATGGGATTGTCTGCCTCGCAGATCCGACAGGATTTCAACTGCTTCGGCGGCTTCGGACAGCAGGGCTACGGCTATCACGTCAAGGAGCTGCGTGAGATCATCGGCGGGATTCTCGGCGTGAATGAGCGTACCGGCGTGATTCTGATCGGTGCCGGCAATCTCGGCAAGGCGATTGCCGCACATGTGGATTTCGAGAAGCGCGGGTGCAATCTGATCGGCATCTTTGACAGCGATCCGCTGCTTGCCGGGACGAGTACCGCCGGACTTCCCATCATGCCGATGGAAACGCTGAACAGCTTTTGCAGTCAGCATCATCCGCAGGTTGCTGTGCTCTGTATCCCGAAGGATGCGGCACAGGCGCTCACGGATGAGCTCATCGCCTTCGGAATCGGCGGTTTCTGGAATTTCAGCCATTTTGATCTGCGTGTCAACAATCCGGATGTGATCGTGGAAAATGTACACCTTGGCGATAGTCTGATGACGCTTGCCTATTGTATGCACCACTCCACGGATGAAGAATAAATCATCCCCCTCCGATCGGAGGGGGATTTCTTTTGCCTGTTTTGTCAGGACGTGCGCACATACAAAAGATGACCTCTCCGATTACTCGGAGAGGTCATTCGGATTTGCTTAGAATTCGTCAGAATCAGAATTAGTCATTCTTCTTCTTGGAAACCAGAGCTACACCGCCCAGAACTGCTACAGCAGCTGCTGCGCCTGCGATCGGCAGAACGTCAGATGCGCCAGTCTTCGGGGAAGTGCCATCACCGTTGCCACGTGCGGTAGCTGCCGGAACAGCCTTCGGAGTGGTCTGAGTGTAGTACTCATCGCGGTGCGGGTTCAGGTTCGGATTGTAAGCCTTAGCAGTAGTCTGCTTCTCACCGGTCTCGTCGCCAGTCTTCTTGGTCTCCTGAGTTGCCTCAGTCGGCTTAGCAGTGGTCGGAGCGGTGGTCGGAGCGGTAGTCGGAGCAGTGGTCGGAGCGGTAGTCGGAGCAGTGGTAGGAGCAGTGGTAGGAGCAGTAGTCGGCTCGGTAGTCGGCTCAGTGGTCGGCTCGGTAGTCGGCTCCTCACCCTCGATCTTGATGTAGCCGTCGAAGCCCTTGAACTTGCCGTCAGCTACATAGTCAACCTTTGCCTGACCATCCATTGCCTTTACACAGATGTTGTTGTTGTCGGACAGACCCTTATCAACATACTTGATGTCAAACTTGTCGCCAGCCTTAGCAGTCTCCGGAACGGTAACCAGAATAACAGCGATGTTCTCCTCCTCAAAGCCCTCTGCGTTTGCATAGGTGATCCAAGAGAAGGTCTTGCCGTTGTTGTCAACAGTGCTGTTCTGGGTAACCTCGCCCAGCTCCAGATCCTCAGGAGCGGTGTCGAGCTTCAGCTTCTTAACATCAGCCTTCTTCATTACGTTGAAGGGCAGCTCGCTCTCGATACCAAACTCGATGGTAGTAACAGTCGGGTTCGGAGTTACCTTAACGATAACCGGTACCTGATAGTTGGATGCCTTCAGCTCATCAACAGTTACAACAGCCTGACCAATTGCCAGACCGGCCTCAACACCGTCTGCCTTGTCATATGTCGGCTGAGTCTTAACTGCAGATGCAGGAATGGAAGCCATGCATGCCACAGCAGAAAGAGCTGCTACAGAAGCCATGAGCTTCTTCATGTTGTTCTTCTTCATTTCAGTTCATTTCCTTTCAAATGAGTTTTTTTATTTGCAGCCACCGCACCGCAATGCGGTGGCTTACAATCGATAATGAATGACTTACGCCTTCTTGTTCAGGGATTTGCTGTATGCAGTCTGATTAGCCTCGCCCTGTACCAGAGTCCACAGCTCGCTTACAGTCTTGTAGCCAGCCTCGCCCTTCTTCGGGTTAGTACCAACGCGTGCAGCATACTTCAGCATGTCAGTTGCATCCTCTGCATTGACTGCCAGACTGTCTGCCGGCTTCTCACCAGCATCTGCCTCAGTGTTGATATCTGCCAGGAAGATCAGGAAGTTGTCAAATGTAGTCTTGTCAGCATCAGTTACTGCTGCCGGGATCTTGATGTCATCAAACTTGGTGATGGTCGGCAGAGCCTCGCCAGCCTTGGTAGTACCTACCTGAGCTGCATGGATCAGTGCGCGGGTTGCATCGTTTGCGTTGCAGAGACCGTCATCGGTCAGGTCACCCTTAACACCAACGTATACCAGAGCGGTAACGTCCTTGCGATCCTTGTCAACGACCTTCAGACCATTGTAGTAGATCTGAACAGCCTTAACAACGTATGCATTGTCAGCCTTGTTTGCCTCATAGATCTCAGCAGGAGTCAGGTTCTTAGCTGCATCACCAGCGGTGAACTTGGAAGCGTCAACCTTGCCCTCAACCTCAGGAGAGGTCTCATCGAAGGTTACCAGAGAATCTACTACCAGAGCATTCTCGTCATGAGCGAAGTAGAAACCAGCACCAGCCTTAGCCGCCTTCTTTGCGGTTACGTTCATGATGATCTCGCCATCCTTAGCCGGATGCTTGGTAGTCGGCTCAGTAGGAACTGTGGTCGGCTCGGTCGGCTGAGTGCTCGGAGCGGTCGGCTGAGTGGTCGGAGCAGTCGGCTGAGTGCTCGGCTCGGTCGGCTCAGTGCTCGGAGCGGTCGGCTGAGTGCTCGGCTCGGTCGGCTCAGTGCTCGGCTCGGTCGGCTCAGAGCTCGGCTCAGAAGACTCAGAACTGGGCTCAGTTGCCTTATCCTTAGTGGTGAACCATACTACTCTGTAAACATCCAGAGCAGCCTCACCGGAGAGCTTGTTCTCATCAACATTGCCCTTAGCCTCAACAACCTTTACGCTGTACAGTGCATCAACTTCCTTGTTTGCAGTGAGCAGTTCCTTGGTGTTGTTGAAGTGCTTCTTGATGGTCTCAGATGCTGCATCAGACAGATCGTCCTTTACATAGAACAGGGTCTCGCCCTTTGCAGTGTAGTTAGCGGTCTCAATTGCAGCGTTTACATTATAGCCCTGTGCAGCTACTGCCAGAACATCATCAGTGGTGACGTTGATCTTTGCACCAGCAGATGCAGATGCCTGATTCATTGCTACATTGAAGAGTTCGCTCAGGAGGCTGTAACGCTTGTACTCCTTCACGCCGTTCATGCTTGCCGGGAGCTTCGGAACCTTCTTGTCTGCTGCTGCCAGAACTGCATCAAAGTTTGCAGCCGGTGCAGAGGTCTTGAAGCTGCCATCCTTAGCAGTCTTGTCAACGTACTTGTCAGCCTTCTTCTGGTAATCCAGAATCTTGTTCATCAGATCATCTGCATAGGACTGAAGGTTGTCGTTTGCAGTTGCCCATGCATTATCTACGAGTTTCTGTGCATCGTTGAGCTTCTTCTGAGCTTCCAGAACCTGAGCATCGCCCTTAGCGATCTTCTCAGTTGCAGCCTCGAGCTCTGCTCTCAGGGTCTTAACCTTGTTCTCGAGCTCCTTAACAGCTTCCTCAGTATTCTGACTAGCTGCTGCTGCTGCCTCTCTCTTCTCATTCAGCTCCTTCTCAGCTGCTTCCAGCTCAGCTAACTTGTTCTTCCACTTGCTCAGTGTTGCCTTGCCTGCATTGAGCTTCTGAACAGCTGTATTCAGTTCGCTCTGCTTGTTGTTGATCTGTGTCTGAGCATCTGCAATTGCGGTTTCAACTGCCTTGCCTGCATCAGCCTTCAGGTTGGTCAGAGCCTTCTTAGCCTCTGCTACAAAGTAATCCTCTACTTCCTTAGCAGACTTCTGCTCTGTGCCGCCGAACTTAACGGAAGAAGTGAAGGTGATGTCCTTTTCCTCTACCTTATCCATGTTGGCAGTAATCACGATCTTACCGCTTACTCTGTTCTTGTCGGTCTTTGCATCCGCAGCCAGAGCAGTCGGAGTAACTGTTACTGTTACGTCATCATAACGCTGTGCAATCTTCTTGTTCATTGCATCCTCAGCCATCTTGCAGAGGTCTGCGCCATAAGCATAGTTGATATCGATTGTAACAACTACGGCATTCTGCTTGGTAGCAACAGTAACGTTGGTGTCCTTGCTCATGATGGCATTTCTAACCAGGTCAGCTGCTGCGCCCTTGCGGGTGATCTTGTTTGCGAATTCCTTCTTCTGAGCCTCGGTCAGAGAAACTTCCTTCTCATCCTTTACAGTACCAGGAAGAACGTAGTTTCTTACTGTGTCGCCCCAATCGGAAACCTGTACATATGCATTGGTGTAATCCAGCTCCTTAGCACGGAAGCTTGTTGCAGCGCTGGACTTGAAATCCTTAGCGGGAGTCAGCTTGGTGCTTGTTACAGCCATGATGTTGGTCATGTCAACAGTCTTGGCACCAGCAGAAGCTGTCGTGTCAGTTGTCCCATCTGCTGCAATGGAAGTGAAAAGTGCGGTCTGTGTCAGAGCGACCGGAACTGCAACGATTGCAGCAGTCACTCTTTTCAGAAATGACTTCTTCATAGTTCGATTACCTCTCTCTGTTTTAAGATTCTTTTGTCGCTGCACCGGGGAGCCATTCCGGCAAGACAAAGTGCCTTCACACAAACTGCCTTATGTGCGGTACCCTTTGTTCCCCTGTGAGTCCCAACTGAAACGGCACAATGACATACAGTCACCTACCGTTTTATATTCATATTTTAGCATATTCTTTCGAGATTGTCAACACCCGAAAACCTTTTTCTTCAAAAAAAATGACTGATTATTTGTATTCCTTTTGTTCTTCTTGCACAATTCTCATGGGTTTTTTTACCATTTGTGCCAGATTCTTTCCATTTCTGTTTCTTTTGAAAAATAGAAAGGCACCCCCGAACACGTTTAAGCCGGGGGTGTTATCATAAGAAGATTGTTGTGGTCGCTTACACGATTTCTGCGGATCAGTCCTCCTGCTTGACCTCCTGGAGTGTGATCTGGACGTCCTCCTTGGCACCGCTTCTGCTGATGCTCAGGGTGATGGTCTCGCCAGCCTTGTGCTTGTTCTTCTGCTCGTTCAGCTCCTCCATGGTCGTGATTTCGATGCCGTCCACAGCTGTGATGATGTCGCCCTGGTGGATGCCTGCCTGCTCGGCAGCGCTGCCCTCACCAACGCCGTAGACATAGACGCCCTGCGGGAGTCCGAAGCGCTGTGCATCGGCTTCGGTCACGGTCACGCCGGTGATGCCGAACTGCGGTCTGCCGGTCACATAGCCGTTATTAATCAGAGAATCGATAATATCCTTCGCATCTGCGATCGGGATTGCAAAGCCCAGACCCTCGACGCTTGCCTGTCCGAAGCTGGAGGAGCCCATCTTCATCGAGTTGATGCCGATGACCTGACCGTAGGCATTCAGGAGCATACCGCCGGAGTTGCCGGAGTTGATTGCCGCATCCGTCTGGATGAGCTTCATGGTGCGGTCGTCGATGGTAACCTCACGGTTCAGTGCGGAAACGATGCCGCAGGTGGTGGTGCCGTAGAGTTCAAAGCCCAGCGGATTGCCGATGGCAACCACAAGCTCACCGACCTGAAGATCATTGCTGTTGCCGAATTCTGCGGGCTTCAGGTTGTCCGCATCGATCTTGAGGACTGCCAGATCTGTCTGCACATCAAAGCCGACGATCTGTGCGTCGTATTCCTTCTCGTGGTTCTCGCCCATGACAACCTTGACGGAGGTTGCCTTGCCTGCCTTGTACTGGCTCTCGGTGTCGTAGATAACGTGTGCATTGGTGATGATATAGCCGTTGGCGCTCATCACGATGCCGCTGCCGGATGCGGAGAACTGACGGGTGGTGCTGCCGTTGCTGCCA
>ONEQ01000163.1 GCA_900316885.1 uncultured Eubacteriales bacterium
GCGGTCACAGACGATACCTTCCTGATCTCCATGATGCTGGTCGAGAACGAAACCGGCACGATGCTCCCGGTTGAGAGCGTGTTCCGTTACATCAAAAAGAAGCATCCGCAGATCATCACCCACTGTGATGCGGTGCAGGCTTTCATGAAGCTCCCGGTTCATGCCGATACCCTGCACGCGGATCTCATTTCGATGAGCGGACACAAGATTCACGGACCCAAAGGCGTTGGTGCGCTGTATGTTCGTAAAAAAACGCGCCTTACCCCCATCGTTACCGGCGGCAAGCAGGAGAGAGGCATCCGTCCCGGAACAGAGGGCACTCCTCTGATCGCCGGATTCGGCGCAGCCGTCCGTTATATGGAGCCGACCATCAAGAAACGATTCGATGCCGTGCAGAAGCTGCACGACACATTTCTCGGGATGCTGTCCGGTCTGGAGGGCATCACGCTCAACAGCCCGGAGAACGGCTCCCCCTATATCGTGAATTTCTCGGTCAAGGGCATCCGTTCCGAGACGATGCTGCATTATCTCGAGAAACAGGAGATCTTTGTTTCCAGCGGCTCCGCGTGCTCCAAGGGAGCCAAAAGCGGCGTACTTGCCGCCTACCGCATCCCCGATGACCGTGCCGACAGCGCAATCCGTGTCAGTCTCGATGTGTCCAACACCGTCGAAGAACTGCGGACGCTGCTCAACGCTGTCCGTGAGGGACAAGCCAACCTGATCCACAAGTAACACCTATATAGAAAGGAACTGCTCATGAAAGAAGTTATTCTGGTAAAATACGGCGAGATGGCACTCAAAGGACTGAATAAAAGCAGCTTTGAGGACATCCTGATGAAGCAGATCAAGTACCGTCTGCGTCCGCTGGGCACCTTCAGCTACACAGCCGCCCAGTCCACGATCTACATCACCCCCGAGGAGGACTCCATCCGTATGGAGGAGGTCGTAGCGCGTGTGCAGAAGATCTTCGGCATCGCATCGATCTGCCGTGCCTGCACCTGCGAGAAGGATTTTGCGGACATTCAAGCAAAGGCGCTGGAGTATCTCCGCGAAACTCTCGAGGATGCCGATTCCTTCAAGGTCGAGGCGAAGCGGGCGGACAAGTCGTTCCCGATGAAGTCGCCGGAGATCTGCCGCGAGCTCGGCAGCACGATCTGCGAGGCATTCCCGGAGATTGCCGTCGATGTTCACAACCCGGATGTGACAGTGATGGTCGACATCCGTGACACCAACGCCTACGTTTATGCAGGCAAGCTCAAGGGCGCCGGCGGTCTGCCCCTCGGCAGCAGCGGCAAGGCGCTCCTGCTGTTATCCGGTGGCATCGACAGCCCGGTCGCAGGCTATATGATGGCAAAACGCGGCATCAAGTGCTCCTGCATCCACTTTGTCAGCCCGCCTTATACATCGGATCGTGCCCGGCTCAAGGTTGAGCAGCTCTGCGAGAAAATGACGGATTACTGCGGTGATATGAAATTCTACTGTGTACCGTTCACCGAAATTCAGGAGGAGCTCAAGCGCCGCTGTCCGGAGGAGTATTTCACGATCATCATGCGCCGTCTGATGATGCTGATCGCGCAGGAAATCGCCAAAAAGGAAGAAGCGCTTGCCCTCATCACCGGCGAGAGCGTCGGTCAGGTCGCATCCCAGACAATCCAGGCAATGGTCTGCACAGATGCTGTCTGCAAGTGCCCGGTATTTCGCCCCTGCATCGGCATGGACAAGACGGAGATCATCGAGATCGCGCGGAAGATCGACACGTTCGATATTTCCATCCAGCCCTACGAGGACTGCTGCACCGTATTCACTCCCCGTCATCCCAAAATCCGCCCGCAGCTTGATCTGATTGAAAAAGCGCAGGAACAGGCGCATTTTGAGGATATGATCCAGAGAGCCGTAGATGGCACAGAGGTCAAGATTTTCCGTGTTTTGCGGTAAGATGTACAATTTTTTGCGCCGGTTGTGAGCACAGATTGGGGCTTTTCCAGATTCTATTCGCATTTCCTTGACAAACACGCGGGAAAAGTAGTACAATAATTTTGTATGGAAATAATCCATACAGTATACGACCGGTGGCAAAGACCATTCTCATCGGATACGAGCAGCAGATTTCGGAAACGATCGGAGTCAAGCTGTAATCAATGCAGGGGAGAGATCCCCGATGATGGAGGAAAGACATGAGTTTTATACCGGAAGAACAGAACGCTGACCTCATGGAGAACGCTTCGTCACAAGAAGCGGCTGCTGCGGGAGGCAAGACTCCGCCGAGTCGTACCAGAAAGTCCAAGAACAAGAAAAAAGGGCTGAATATTCTCCCAAGCAAGGGGGACAGTCCGTTTGAAGTGATCCGTAAATTCATCTTCCTGATGTCGGCAGGTGTTTTTGTGGTATGCTCGTTCCTGATCGGTAAGTATTTCTGGGATAACCACCAGAACGACCTGAAAAACGGGGAGCTCCAGGAAATGAAAATGCAGGCGGAAGAAGAACCGACAACCGAGCCGCCCAAGGAAGAAGAGAAGCACGACTATTTCGATCTGCTCCCGTCCCAGAGGGGATTTCTGGAGCAGAATTCTGAGATCGTAGGTTGGATCAGCATCCCGACCAAGGATCCGGATTCCGCATCGCCGATCGATTACCCCGTTCTGCAGCATAAGGACGAGGAGAACGGCAATGAGTACTATCTGGACCGCGACTTCTTCGGCAATCAGGAGAAGGCGGGCGCGATCTTCCTCGACTACCGCAATGATTTCGATGTTGTAGAGAACCGCGAGCGCAAGGTAAAGAATTCTGAGAATCTGGTCATCTATGGTCACAACATGCATGACTATTCCATGTTCGGAAGCCTGAAGATGTATATCAACGACGCGAATTACTACGACAATCACCCGATCATTGAGCTGGACTCCAACTACCGCCACTACAAGTACAAGATCTTTGGCATGATCATTGTCGATGTGGACGATACGACCGAGACGAAGTTCAATTATTGGAATACCCTGGATTTTGTGGATGAAGCTGATTTCTACAGATACGTCAATGAGGTCAAGCGCCGCACAGTGCGCCTGACGGATGTGGACGTCAAGTACGGCGATCAGATCCTGACACTGAGCACCTGCAACAGCACGTTCTCCCAGGGAAGACTGGTTCTATTTGCGCGTCTTGTGCGCGACGGTGAGGATCTGCTTGCCGGCTGCACCAGCACAGAGAACCCGAATATCAAATGGCCTAACAGCTATTATAAATGGCACAAAAATACGTATGATCCCAATGCGGAGTTTGTACCATACGGTTAAGCCGCAGAAGGGATGATAGAGTATGGCTAGTAAAAAAAAGAAGAAAGCGAATAATACCCGTATTGCAGCGGTTGCCGCGATCATCGCGATCGTAGCCGCCGGCGGTGCAGGTACTGCAATCGCTTTGAATAATCATCGTCCTGAAAAGGCACAGGAGCCGGATGTGAGCGTTTCCGAGCGCAATCAGACGGATTCCGGTGAGATTACTGCGCTTGCAGATCCTGTAAACGTCAGCTGCGGCGCTGTCAACGGCATGTCCGCCAGAGCCAGAACGCTGCGCGAGCATTACAATGCTGACTATGTCGGCTGGGTCACTGTACCAAATACGGAGGTGGACTACCCGATTGTTATCGGTGACGATAATGCTTACTATCTGAACCACGGCTTCGATCACAGAGAGTATGAGCCGGGAACCATTTTCATGGATTTCCGCGATAAGTTCGGCTATGACGAAGCGGATCAGTCCGACAATATCATCCTGTACGGTCATAACCGCGCGGATAAGTCGATGTTCGGCTCCCTGCGTACCTACCGTCAGGATCTGGATTTCTACCACGATGCACCGTTCATCGAGCTGGAATCCAATTATAAGAAGTATACCTATGTCATTTTTGCGCTGCCGATTGCAGACGGCAAAGCGACTGCAACGTGGCGCTTCTGGGATATGGAAGAATTCGACAATCAGCAGGCATTCGATGATTTCGTCGCCAATGCCCGTGAGAGAAGCCTTGTCGATATCCCTGTCGATGTCAAGTACGGCGATAAGCTCGTAACACTGAGCACCTGCTATTCCGATGCGGATGATTCCCGTTTTCTTGTCATTGGCAGACGGCTGCGCCCCGGTGAGAGCGCGGAAACCTTTGCAAAGGCATTTGCAAGGGACTAAATGGAGAAATTGAATATGTTATTTTCTGAGATCAAGCAGCGGTGTACCGCTGTGATGACGGCAGCCCTCATGCTGCTGAATCTCTCGGCAGTCCGTGTCTTTGCCGAAGCGGGCGCAGAGGAATTCGGTGAGGATGAGGTCATCGTCATTACAGAACCGACGACAGAGATCTCTGAGGAGACCGAGACGGAGACAGAGGCACCCTCTGCCAAGCCCGCCGGTCTGAGCAGGGTGACTGTGGTTCATTCCGCTGAAATCACTGAGGAGGATTATGAGCCGACCGAATGGTGGAAGGCTGAACTGAACGAATACGAGGATCTGTCACTGGTTTCCTACGAGACCGTGGATACGCCCGATAATGTCGAGGCTGTCCTGATCGCCGAGGGGCATGACGATACCATCGTATCCAATGCACCGACTGCATCGGCGGTATCCTCGACCGATGCCGGGACCTTCGCATTCACCACCTATGGATGGGGACACTGCGTGGGACTGAGCCAGAACGGTGCCAATTTCTACGCAAAGTACGCGGGTTGGAACTATCAGGATATCCTGTTCCATTACTATCCCGGTACGACCCTGAAAAATACCGGTACTGCCGAAACAGAGATCGTGACTGTACAGGGTGTTCCCGGCAATGTACTCCAGCAGGTATCCGAGATCGTGAACGTTGAGATCGGGCCGTCCTTTGAGCCGGAGTGCATCAAGGCACAGGCAGTTGCCATTTATACCTACATGAAGTATCATAACAACAGGGCAAGCCTGACCCGCCGCAGAGCCTTGTGGATCTCTGTGCATCGGTGCTGGGCGAGGCGCTGTACTATCAGGACAGCTACTGTCTGACGATGTTCTATGCATCCTGCGGCGGTCTGACGGCAAACTGCTATGACATCTTTAACGCGGATCTCCCGTATCTGCGGAGTGTGTCCAGCGATTATGACGAAGCATATGATCCGCATTGGGGTGATGTGAAGTACTACACCATTGACGAGGTGCGGGCGCGCATCCAGAATGCGTACAACATCACGCTTTCGAGCAATCCGAACAACTGGATCCAGCTCATCGAGGGTAACGGCGGCTATGTCAACAGCGTCGTGATCGACGGACAGATCACAGTGCGCGGCTATCCGTTCTCCCGTGCGATGGGTCTGAAATCTCCGAAATTCACCTACATCTGCTCTCCGGGAGCAAGTCCTGCACCGGCAGCGGATCCGAATAAAGGCGAAGCATAATCATAGAAAAGCACTGCATCACGCAGTGCTTTTGTTTTATGCAGCATAAATCCCCCGATGGGAATACCACCGGGGGATGATCCATTTCTGCTTACTTGACAGTCGTCACATCGCTGCCGAACCACTTGGTCGAGATCTCACCAAGCTTGCCGTCCGCCTTCATCTCGGAAAGCTGCTTCTGCACCTCATCACGAAGCGCCTGATCCTCCTTGCGGAAGCCGATGGCATATTCCTCCTGCTCCAGACCCTCGTCAAGAATCTTGAAGTCCTTGCCGTTGGATGCGATGAAGTACTTTGCAACCACGGAATCCATGAAGACGGCATCCGAGAAACCGAGCTCCATCTGACGCAGCGCCTCGACATTATCCTCCAGCGGGGTGGTCTTGATGGTATCGTAGAAGTCCGCCGCCTCAAGGATTTCCTCTGCGGAGGAACCCGTCTGAACACCGATGGTCTTGTCGGTCAGGTCGGACAGGGAAGCGATTGTGCTGTCGCCGGGAACGACGAAGATCATCTCGTTCTGCATGTAGGGCTCGGAAAGATTCATTGCCTCGGCACGGGATGCATTGACAGACATACCGTTCCAGATGCAGTCGATCTTGCCGGCGTTCAGATCCTGCTCCTTGGCATCCCATACGATGGGCTGCTTAACGAGCTTGACACCCATTCTGTCACAGACCTCCTGTGCGACATCAATATCAAAGCCGATGATCTCGTTGTTCTCATCGGTGAAGCCCATCGGCGGGAAGGATGCATCCAGACCGAGCACAAACTCGCCGCTGTCGAGCACCTTCTGCAGGGACTGATCGCCTGCTGCTGCCGTTGTCTCTGCTTCTGTCTCCGCGCCCTGCTCGGCGGTAGTCTCCGCATCAACGGCAGTTGTCTCTGCCTCCGGAGCCGCAGTTGCGGGGGTATCGCTGCCGTTGCTGCCAGTGCTGCCGCCGCAGCCGGTGAGTGCGAGCATCATCATTGCTGCAAATGCAGCCAGAAATCTTTTTTTCATAAATCCATATCCTCCTTGATTTTGAAAGTCCATGTCTCACTATGAACCTATTCTATAGTACCATACTATGACGCAGAAGTAAAGAGAAAACCGACAATTTTGGCGTGAGATACAAAAATTCACCATAAATGTACGAAAAGGTATTGCAATCGCCCCGCGTTCTGTGTTATAATGATAGTATTGCAATCATTGAAAACGAAAGGGGACTGCCTCATGACAGGCGAAGAAACACTGCATCTGTTCCAACTGATGCTCCAGTACCTCCTCCCGACGCTCAAGCTGTTCGGGTTCACACTTTTGTACGCCATCCCGCTGGGGATGATCGTTGCACTGCTGAAAATGTGCCGGATCAAGCCAATTTCATGGCTGACCAATCTCTATATCCTCATCATGCGCGGAACGCCGCTGCTGCTACAGATTATCGTGGTGTACTACTCTGTCCCGACGCTTCGGAGCAATGCACACTGTCCAGAATTTCTGCGCACGCTGCTGAATACCGTCGAGCTCAAGGGCGATGCCGGTACGGTCTACATGTTCCGCATGATTCTGCTGGCATTCGTGCTGAACTATGCCGCCTATTTTGCCGAGATTTTCCGCGGCGGCATCGAGTCCATACCCAAGGGGCAGTATGAGGCAGCCGGCATGCTGGGGTTCTCGCGGCTCCAGACGTTTTTCCGGATCATTCTCCCGCAGGTTGTCAAGCGTGTCATTCCCGCATCCTCGAACGAGGTCATCACGCTGGTCAAGGACACCTCGCTCGCATATGCGATGGGCTACATGGAGATCATGTATATCGCGAAAAAGCAGATGACGACGTTCAGCTCGCTGACGCCGCTGTTCATGGCAGGCGCGTTCTATTTCGTCATGGCAACGCTGCTCACGATCGGCTTCGGCTTTGTCGAGAAGAAGCTCAACTACTACAAATAAGGAGGGATTCCGATGGCTAAAATGCTGGAGGTTGCAAATCTGCAAAAGAGCTTCGGGGATCTCTCCGTGCTCAAGGACATCACATTTGACGTAAACCAGGGAGAGGTCATCGCCGTAATCGGACCGTCCGGTTCGGGCAAATCGACGCTCCTGCGGTGCCTGACACAGCTCGAGCATGCCGACGGCGGCACCATCCGCGTCTGTGAGGAGGATCTGCTCACGGACAAGGGCTACAAGGATCACAAGACCGTGCGTTCCATTCGCCTGAAAACGGGTCTGGTATTCCAGAATTTCAATCTGTTCCCGCACATGACCGTGCTGCGGAATATTACGGAAGCGCCTGTCTGCGTGCTGAAAAAGGATAAATCCGAGGCGCAGAAGCGTGCCATGGAGCTCCTGTCGAAGATGGGGCTCGAAGCCAAGGCGGATGCGTATCCCTGCGAGCTGTCCGGCGGACAGCAGCAGCGTGTCTCGATTGCGCGTGCGCTGGCGCTGAGTCCGGAGATCCTGTTCTTTGACGAGCCGACCTCCGCACTCGACCCGGAGCTCACGGGCGAGATTCTCAAGGTCATCAAGGAGCTTGCCGCAGAGGGCATGACGATGGTAATCGTCACGCATGAAATGGCGTTTGCCCGCGACGTTGCGGATCGTGTGATCTTCATGGAGGGCGGCGTGATCGTCGAGCAGGGCGCACCGTCGCAGCTCTTTGGTGAGAATGCATCGGAGCGCGTGCAGCAGTTCCTGTCGAGATTCAATAGCTGAGGGGAGGGATCCCATGCTGTTCGGAAGAAAACCCAAGCCGCCGAATATGGCAGCGCACATCATTGAGCAGTACGCGAAGGAAATTGAAAAGGATCCCAAAAGCCGGAATTACCTGTTCAGCGAGCTGTTCGCGGCGCTGACATTTGCCCCGAAACCGCAGGAAATGCGGACAATCGGTGAAGTCGCCGCAGATCTGCTGCGGAACAAAAATGCCTATGAAGTTGCTAATCTCATGCATTACTGCTATGCAGACCCAACGTCTGCCGATCCAACGCAATGGCACAAGCACTGCACACCAAGGGGATGCCGTGCGCTCCTGATCTGCGGCGCATCACATCCGAACGGCTACTTCCGGGAACGCTGTCTGCGGCTGCTGACAGGGGAGCGGAACGTCCTGCAATTTGTCCTCCTTCGCGTCAACGACTGGGTGCCGCAAGTGCGAAAGACCGCGCAGGAAATCCTGATCCCTCTGCTGAAGCAATCCATGCAGTCGGGCACCGATGAGATCCTCCATGCCATGCCGTTTTTTGAGCATGTACAGCGTGGAAAGCGTTCCGATGCCGATGCCGGATTCTCCAAGCAAAGGCTGGATCAGGCTCTGATCTCGTACTATGCGGCGCACCGGAATGCGGTGCTGCATGCGCCTGTCACATTGCGCCGGCTCTGCTACCGTGTGATTCTGCGCAATGCGGAGCAGCAGCACTCCGAGCTTCTCCTGCACTTCATTGCGCACGAGCGCGACGGCGCACAGCGCAGCCTGCTCGTGCGTGCATATCTGCGCACGATGCACGTCACGCAGGAGCAGCTTGCATCGTTTATGCAGGACAAATACTGGCGTGTGCGTCTCGATGCCTGCGAATACCGCATGAAAGCGCAGGGCGCATGGGATGGGCTTGAAAGGCTGCTGCTCTCGAAATCCTACCCCATCCGCGAATTTGCAGCCTACTATCTGGAGCAGAACGGCTTTGACAGTCCGGGCTATTGCCGGGGGCATCTCCCGGATTCCATCCTTGCGCTTTGTGATCTGGGCACAAAGGCGGACATTCCGCTGATCCGACCGTATCTGGAGACACATCCGCAGGAAAGTCTGGTTGCATTGGTGCGGCTGGGCGCAGAGGACTCCGAGACACTGCTCTGGAAGTACATGCATCACGAGAACGCCAAACTCGCGAAAACCGCCTATCGGCTTGCGGCATCGCAGCCGCAGTTTGCTCCGTCACAGCTACTGCCTGAGATCGAGAGCCAGACAGATCCGCAGCTTCGCTGGCGGCTGATCCGGCTTCTGGGCAATGTCGGTGACTGGAACATCATGCCGATTCTGATCCGGCTGGTGCGGGACTACACGCATCTCCGCCCGGATATTCTGTGCATGATCGAAGGGCGAAGCAGCTTCCGCACGAGCATCACGTCGGAGCTTGCGCAGGAGATCCGCGATGCACTGGATTACGCCGGTGAGCTGATCCCGGAACGAATTGTGGAGGATCTGCGTTTCGACGTGAACCGGCTCGTTTCACCATAAAATAATTCGGAAATGCCTTGACAAATCCGCAGAAATGTGCTATACTATATTTGTTGAGCACATGCGGATGTAGTTTAATGGCAGAGCATCAGCTTCCCAAGCTGAGTACGCGGGTTCGATTCCCGTCATCCGCTCCATTTTTGATATTCCTGAAAAATGCCTTTATAGCTTGTTTTTACAGCTATAAAGGCATTTTTGCTTACTTATTGGTTGGAAATTATTTTCTCTGTTTGGTAAAATTTTTCCCTGAAAAGAAGACTTTTTCCAGCCAGGACACACGCAGGACACACGAAATTGTCTATGAATGACGATGCATTTGTTAAATATTTTAATTTTAGGTAAGTGTAAATGCAGAATGTTTTATGTTGTTTTTATCATCAGAAATGGATAGCTTGACTATCTGATCAGATCAAATGGATTTAATCAGTAACAAGCCATCACCTGTTTTGAGGAGCAGGGACGCAGACAAGTGGCTTTCTCTTTACAAAAGGATTTTTTTGTGGTATACTTATATTATAACGTACAGGAAAGGAGCTGATTGTATGGGAACTTATCTGAATCCCGGCAATAACGACTTTGTACGGGCTGTGAATTCCAAAATTTATGTAGATAAGACGGAAATGCTGAAATAT
>ONEQ01000097.1 GCA_900316885.1 uncultured Eubacteriales bacterium
CTCCTGCTGAACGCACCGAAGTCTGAGGTTTACGCGATGACCAACAACATGAGAGCCTTCGTGGCGATCTTCGGTGTCCTGATCCTCTTACTGGTGGGCATTTTCGGTATCATCAATGCACACCAGGAAGCAGTTAACCGCCGACTCGGCAACCAGCTCCTCAAGAACGAGGCAACTGAGGCATCCCTCCAGACCGCAATGTTCAAGGACATCCTGACCGAAGTACAGAACCGTGTTGCATTCTCTGAGGATCTCGACAAGGTTGAGACCGATGCGGATCACCCCTGCTACTTTGCAATGTTCGACATCAGCGAGCTGGCAACCATCAACACCCAGTTCGGTAACGACGCAGGCGACGCTGTCCTCTGCAATACCGCTGAGATCCTGACCAAGGTCTTCACAGACGGTACCGTATACCGCACCGGTGACGACGAATTCGTAGTCGCAATCAAGAAGGATGATAATTCCACCGCAACCTACAACCAGGTATTCCGCGAAGTTACCGAGGCTCACGGCGAGCTGCTCAAGCCGCAGGACACCGGCAACGGTACGATCAATGTTGCATACAAGATCGCGCTTGTCCGCACCTGCGAGGAGCTTTCCACCACCGTTGTTGCAATCCTCAAGGACATTGCAAAGCGCGGCGGCAGAACCAATTTCGGTCAGGTCAACTTCGTCGATATGGACCAAATGTGATTCTTCCTTCCTATCCCTTCATGGAAGCACGGAGCCAACAGGCTTCGTGCTTCTTTTTGCATACAAATTGTTTAGTTGTATTGTGCAATGATGCTGAAATATTCTTATCATAATCGGCTAATCTGTCTACATGCACGATATTGGGAGAAAATCCCCTGAAAGGGCTTGCAACGGCAATCAGGATTTGCTATAATATGTGCTAAAGGGCTTATGACAGACTGCATCAGATTTGACATCAGGGCGTCCTGCATCACATGAAGAAAGCCAGGAGGGGTTATCATGAATTTCAAGAAGACACTCGCTGTAGTCGCAGCATTTGCGATCATCACCGGCACCGCCAGTGTGGTATCCACGCAGATCGTTCCGCATCTCATGACATCCGTGACCGCAGCCAGTGCTGTCACCGTCGAGAAGGACGAGCTGACCTACAAGCTTTATGAAAAGGATAATTACATCGAGATCACCAAGTGTACCGTCGCGATCGAGGGTGAGTATGTGATTCCGTCTGAGATCGACGGCGTACCGGTTACCGGCATTGCCTGCGATGCCTTCAAGGCACAGACCGGCATCACCAAGCTGACCATCCCGGACAGCATCACGGTGATCGGTCAGTACGCATACGGAACGAATGCCAACCACGGCACATTCCAGGGCTGCACCAACCTCAAGGAGGTCATCATCGGCAAGGGTCTGACCTCGCTGGGCGCCGAGGCATTCAGAGCCTGCAGCCATCTGGAGACTGTCACCTTCCAGGGCGGCGTTGCCTCCATCGGTGACAATGCATTCCTGGGCTGCGCAATGCTCAAGGAAATCTCCATCCCGGACGGCACGAATTCCATCGGTGCAGGCGCATTCTCCGGCTGCCGCAGCGCCGCATCGCTGACCATCCCGGACAGTGTCAATACCATTGGTGAGAAGGCGTTCTATGATTGCAGTACTCTGACGGAGCTGGCTGTACCGGACAGCGTGACCAAGATCGGTGACAGCGCCTTTGCGGCATGCACAGGCATCCGCACCGCCAAGATCGGCAAGGCAGCAGCAATCGGCGTCGGTGCATTCTCCGGCTGTACGAGCCTGAAGGAGCTGACGCTCAGCGAAGGCATCACCTCGATTGACTATGAGGCATTCAAGGACTGCACCTCCCTGAAATCCTTGGTGATCCCGGATTCCGTGACAACCGTCGGACAGTATCCGTATAGTGTGACTGCGAACCACGGTGCGTTCCAGAACTGCACCAGCCTGAGCGAGGTCGTTATCGGCAGCGGCGTGGCAGCACTGGGTGCTGAGGCATTCAAGGGCTGTGACTTCCTCAAGACTGTTACGATCAAGGACGGCGTCAAGACCATCGGCGCGAACGCATTCAGAGGATGCGCCGCACTGACGGAGATCAATCTGCCGAAGTCCATGTCTGTGATCGAGGATGGCGCATTCTACGGCTGCAAGAACGCTGCCAAGCTCGTGGTCCAGGAAAACCTTGCCAAGATCGGCGAAAGTGCGTTCCTGGAATGTGAAAAGCTCCCGGAGGTCACCATTCCTGATTCTGTCACCGAGATCGGTGAGAGCGCCTTTGAGAAATGCACGTCGCTGAAGAGTGTATCCATCGGCAAGTCCGCATCGATTGGCGTGGCATCCTTCCGCAGCTGCACGAGCCTTTCGGATCTGAAGCTCAGCGATGGCATCACCGCCATCAGCTACGATGCGTTCAAGGGCTGCACCTCCCTGAAATCCGTTGTTATCCCGGATTCTGTCACCAAGATCACATCGTATCCTTACGGTACCACATCCAACCACGGCGCATTCCAGGGCTGCACCTCGCTTTCCTCTGTGAAGCTGAGCGGCGGACTGAATACCCTCGGTGCCGAGACATTCAAGGGCTGCGATCTGCTGACAGAGATCGATATTCCGGAATCCGTATCGACCATCGAACACGATGCATTCAGACAGACAGCGCTGAAAAAGGTCACCATCCACAATGATGCCTGCACGATCGACAGTGCTAAGACGACCATCCCTGTTGTTGAGGGCGGCGTGATGTACGGTCCGGCAGATTCCAAGGCAGCAGCCTATGCAGAGGCAAACGGCATCACCTTCGTGGTACTGGGCGCCGAGGCGACCGAGCCGACCAAGGCAACGGAAGCGGCTGAGCCGACCACCAAGGCAACTGAGCCGACCGAGCCGGTAACTGCGGCAACCACCCATCCGACCGAGGCAACGACGCATCCGACCGAGGCAACGACACAGGCAACCGAGCCGACCACCAAGGCAACCGAGCCGACTGAGCCCGCCAAGACTGTGGTCAACCCGGATGTTGACGGCGACGGCAAGATCAATGCCAACGACGCGACCGAGATTCTGGTCTTTGCAGCGAAGTTCGGCAGCGGCGAGATCAAGTCCTTCGACGAGTACATGGCAAAGTACCACCCGGCAAAGTAAATCCCAACTCTCCCATGATATAGTGAAACCAGAGGCAGACAGCTGTCTCTGGTTTTCTGTTTTGGGTAGCTCTGAAGCCATCGTTTTTAGAGGTTCTCTTTATACGCTGGCAGTGACCTTCATGCGGAAGGCGGATGCCCCCGGCTCCGCGGTCAGAAGCACCTCATCCCCGCGATGCAGCTCGCCGCGCAGCCACATCCGTGACAGGGGACTTTCCGCCTCCTGCGTGAGAAACCGGCGGATAGGGCGTGCGCCGTAGCGTTTCGTATCCGGGCAGGATGCCGCAAGCTGCACCGCGCTTTCGTCGAAGGAGAGCGCCACACCGATCTCCCCGGCGCGTTCGCAGAGGGATTCGAGCTGCCGCCTTGCAATGGTGCAGAGACTGGTTTCCTCCAGCGGCGCAAACAGCAGAATCTCGTCCATGCGGTTGAGAAGCTCCGGCGGCAGAACCCCGCGCAGCGCCTCCAGCTTCCGCTCACGGTCATCCGGACCCGCCCCGAAGCCGAGATTGGCGCGGGTATCGTGCATCCCGAGATTCGAGGTCAGGAAGATCATCGCATTGCGCAGGCTGATACGCCTGCCGCTGCTGTCGGTAATTGTGCCGTCCTCAAGCATTTGCAGGAGCAGATAGAGAATATCCGAATGCGCCTTCTCGATCTCGTCGAACAGCAGAATGCTGCACGGGCGCCGCCGCAGATGGCGGCAGAAGGCGGTTTCCTCCGAATAGCCGACATATCCCGGCGGGGAGCCGATGAGCTTTGCGGCAGAATGGGACTCCTGAAATTCTGACATATCCACGGTGAACAGCGCCGATGCATCCCCGTAGAGCGTTTCCGCGAGTACGCGGACGAGCGCGGTTTTCCCGACACCCGTCGGACCCAGGAACAGAAACGAGCCCACCGGACGATGCGGATCGCGGAACCCGGCACCGCTGCGGCAGACCGCATCACAGAGCCGCGCCACGGCATCGTCCTGCCCGATGATCCGGCGTTTCAGCGCATTCTGCATCTGTAGGAGCCGTTCCTGCTCCGCGGCGGTCATCTGCTCGAGCGGGATGCCCGTCCGCACGGATGCGACCGCCGCAACATCCTCCGTGCTGACCTGCGTGCCGCCGCCGCGGAGCGTCACCCGTGCACATGCCTCATCGAGCAGATCGAGCGCCTTGTCCGGGAAATGCTGATCCCCGATATAGCGCTGTGAGAGCGTCACGCAGGAGCGCAGCACCGTAGGGGAGAGCTGCACGCGGTGATACTGCTCGTAGCAGTCCTGCAAGCCCTCGAGGATGTGCAGCGTTTCCTCCCCGGACGGCTCGCGGATCCCGACCGGCTGGAACCGCCGTGCCAGTGCGCCGTCGCGCTCGATGGACTGCGTGTATTCCTCCGGCGTGGTCGCGCCGATCACACGCAGCTCGCCCCGCGCAAGGGCAGGCTTGAGGAGATTTGCCGCATCGATCGCCCCCTCCGCCGCACCGGCGCCCACGATTGTGTGGAGCTCGTCGATGAACAGGATGATCCGGTCGTCCCGCGTGAGCTCCTCCATGCAGGCGCGGACGCGCTCCTCGAAATCGCCGCGGTATTTCGCACCGGCGAGGAGCGCTCCCAGATCGAGGGAGAAGATGAATTTTCCCCGCAGCTGCGCAGGCACCTCACCGCGTGCGAACCGACGCGCCGCCCCCTGTACGACCGCCGTTTTGCCGACACCCGGCTCCCCGATCAGACAGGGGTTGTTTTTGGAGCGCCGTGCGAGGATCTGGAGAATCCGGTCGATTTCCGGCTCGCGCCCGATGAGGGGCTCGGCTTTCTCCGTATCCGTCAGGAGCTTGCCGTAGCGGAACAGATGCGGGAATTCATGCTCCTCCGGGACGCACAGCGGCGCATCCGTGAGGCGCTGTCCCTCCCGGCAGCTCTGCCCGATGGCGTAAAGATCCGCCTGCATCCCGTCAAGGAGCTCCGCGGCGGCACAGTGCGTGTCGCTGACAACCGCGCAAAGCACTGTTGGTGTCCGCACCGTGCGGGTACCCTGTGCATCAGCGAGATGCTGCGCCTCGTGCAGGACGCGGTGCAGGGCAGGGGTCATGGAGCTGTAGCCGGGGGCAGTCCGGCTGCCGCGCCCGACGGTCTGCATCATCTGCCGGAGCACCTCGGCTTCGCGGATCTGATGCGCCCGCAGAATCGCCTGCGCCCCGCATCCCTGCTGCCGGAGCATCCCGACAAGCAGGTGCTCGGTGCCGATATAGGTATGCCCCAGCTCGCCGGCAAGCAAAAGCGCATGCTCCAGTGAACAGATCACACCCTTGGAAAAACGGTCAATGTCGTACTGGGCTTTCTGCAAAATATCATCCTCCTTTTTCATAATGTCAGTATACCACATCTTCCCTGCGATATGTGTCAGTTTTGGTCATCCTGTGAAAAGCCGCGGCGTGCCTGTGCCAGAAGCGCATATTTCCGCTTGGTTGCAAGCCCGCCGCGGATGTGGCGCTCCTCCTTGTTGCGCAGGAGGACGGCATGGACCGCCCTGGCAAGCTCCGGACGCAGATCCGGCAGGCGCTCACTGACATCCTTGTGAACTGTGCTCTTGGAAATGCCGAAATGCTGCGCCGCCGCACGCACGGTCGTCTGATTTTCGAGAATATAAGTACCGAGCAGAACTGCCCGGTCATTTGGCTGTGTTCGCATAAACTCACTCCCGTTCCTGATGGATTCTGCTGGAGTATATGCGGGGCACGCGGAAAATAGAAGATACGCAAAATGCCGCGCCTTTGTGGGCAAGTGTAAAACTTTCGCTGGCAAAGCCAATGAAAATACAGGGGGTGCCGGGGCGCAGCCCCGGTACTCCACCTCCCCGCCCGCGCAGCGGGCGGGGACACTGCCAACGAAATGTGAACACGCCCCTTTGTGGGAATACAACAAAATCCTATTGACAGAAATCTGCAAAAATGGTATAATAGTAGGTAACGGGGCAACCCGAATTTGAAACCGGGAGGAATCTGTATGGCACATAGAATCGTTCTGAATGAAACATCCTATCACGGCTCCGGCGCGGTCGGTGAGATCGTCGGTGAGATCCGCAGGCGCGGCTTCGGCAAGGCATTTGTCTGCTCGGATCCGGATCTGGTCAAGTTCGGTGTGACCGGGAAGGTCACAGCGCTCCTGGAGGAGAGCAATTTCCCCTATGCGCTGTACACTGAGATCAAGGCGAATCCGACCATTGCCAACGTCCAGGGCGGCGTGGCGGCATTCAGGGCATCCGGCGCGGATTGCATCATCGCAGTCGGCGGCGGCTCCTCCATGGATACCGCGAAGGCAATCGGCATCATCATCGCGAATCCCGGATTTGCGGACGTGCGTTCCCTGGAGGGCGTTGCCCCCACGGAAAAGCCCTCTGTCCCGATCCTTGCCGTTCCCACGACAGCCGGAACAGCCGCCGAGGTCACGATCAACTACGTTATCACCGACGAGGAGAAGAACCGGAAGATGGTCTGCGTCGATACGCATGACATCCCCGTGGTGGCGTTCGTGGATCCCGACCTGATGAGCACGATGCCGGCATCCCTGACCGCCGCAACCGGCATGGATGCCCTGACCCACGCGATTGAGGGCTTCACGACGAAGGCGGCATGGGAGATGACGGACATGTTCCACCTCAAGGCGATCGAGGTGATTTCCCAGTCCCTGCGCGGTGCCGTTGCCAATGAGCAGGCGGGACGCGAGGGCATGGCACTCGGACAGTATCTCGCAGGCATGGGCTTTTCCAATGTCGGGCTGGGCATTGTCCATTCGATGGCACACCCGCTGGGCGCACTGTATGACACCCCGCACGGCGTCGCCAACGCGATCATTCTGCCCACGGTGATGGAGTACAATGCCGAGGCGACCGGCGATAAGTACAAGTATATCGCCGCCGCGATGGGCGTTCCGGGCACGGAAGCCATGTCGCAGGCGGAATACCGCAAGGCGGCAGTCGATGCTGTCCGTAAGCTTGCGGAGGACGTCGGCATCCCGAAGGATCTGAAGGACATTGTCAAGCCGGAGGATCTGGATTTCCTGAGCGAATCCGCTTACGCCGATGCCTGCCGTCCGGGCAACCCCCGCGAGACGAGCGTTGCTGAGATCAAGGCACTCTACGAATCGCTGTTATAAGCAGAAAACATCAGCGGCTTGCGAGATCCCCGCAAGCCGCCTTTTTGTCAGGAGGAATACTATGGACGAGATGATCGTCAAGCCCGTTGCCCGCATCCGCACGGATTTCAAGGAGAAATTCGGCATCCCGCGCCAGTCCGGCAGAGTCGATGCCTTAGAGGGCGTGATCGTGTTTGAGCCGGACTACCGCAACCCCGAAGCCCTGCGCGGAATCGAAAAATTTTCCCATCTTTGGCTGATTTTCGACTTCTCCGCATCCCATCGGGCACAGTGGTCACCGACCGTCCGCCCGCCGCGGCTCGGAGGAAATACACGGGTCGGCGTCTTTGCAAGCCGGTCGCCGTTCCGTCCGAATCCGATCGGGCTGTCCTGCGTGCGGCTCCTCGGCACGGAGCAGACCGCACATGAGGGAACTGTCCTGCGCGTCGCGGGTGTCGATCTCCTCGACGGGACGCCGATTCTCGATGTTAAGCCCTATATCCCCTATGCGGATTGCCGCCCGGATGCGGTCGGGA
>ONEQ01000235.1 GCA_900316885.1 uncultured Eubacteriales bacterium
AGAGAGTCCATCCCAAATCCTGTGTAAACCTCCAAAGTAGTGTATTTTCTTTTAACTGAATGATCAATGGAAAAACAGCTCACTGCAAGTCATCATTTTATCCACCAAATCTTCATATTATGATTTGTTTTTCAACTATATATTGACTTTTTGTATAATTCGTATTATAATCAACATAGAGATATCAGAAACATAGGCTTCCTACAGACGGAAGCAATCTCAGAAGGAATGATGATGATGAAAAAAACTGCATTTCTCACAGCGGCACTGATTTCCGCCATGCTGATGCCCACACCAGTTTCAGCGAATGCGACTGCTGTTCCGAATCCGGTCATCAGCCGGAATGTTCCTGCCTATGCCGGCAGTAATCCCGCCACGGCTTCTGCCGGAAATGACGAGCATTACTTCTCGTTCTGGTCGGCGAACTGTCCGGATTATCTTGCTTACGATCTTTCGGGCGTTCCGGAGGAAAATCGTCAGGTGATCGATGCCGTCTGGTACAATACCAGCGCCTACGATGTGGTGGGCATGTATGTCAACCGCAATATGGAGCCGTCCGACTACACGATCGAGGTCAATGCCGCCCCCGGCGGAACGTATCCGGAAACCGGCTGGAAGATCGTGGAAACGGTGGAGAATAATACCCTTGCATCCCGTCAGCATATCATAGAGTTTGCCGGATACAACTGGATCCGCATCTGTATCACACAGGCGGATGACAAGGAAAATGGCTCTGTTACCATCAATTTTGATATTCATGATGTTTCACAGGGTATCAGCGACAGCTGGCTGTTTCTGGGAGACAGCATTACCGCCGGCGGTATGAACAACTGTTACGGCACGGGCTTTGCGACCTATATTCATCGGCTCGATGAAAACTATTTTCCCATTCAGGAGAACGGCGGCATCGGCGGAATCACCTCCAAGGATGGTCTGGAACATATTGACGGCTGGCTTGCCACGTTCCCCGGTCAGTATGTTTCAATTGCCTACGGAACCAACGATGCCTGGGGAAATCAGACCGGCGCGGAGCAGTATTACCAGAATACCAAGGCTATGATCGACAAAGTGCTTGCCCTTGGAAAAACGCCGGTACTGCCCAGGATTCCTCATGCCGAGGAATCGGGTGTTGCAGATTATCTCGGCGACTATAATGCCATGATTGACCGGCTGTGGGCGGAGTATCCGGAAGTGATACAGGGACCGGACTTTGATGCGATCCTGACCGAACATCCGGAATATCTGAGCGGTGACGGTGTCCATCCCAACTCGGAGGGATACGAGGAAATGCGCCGTATCTGGGCGGAGACCATGTATGCGCGTGTGTATTCCGCGTCCTCACCGGCAGCCGTCAGAGGCGATACCAATGCAGACGGCGCTTGTGATATCAGGGATGTGATCCTCCTCCAGAAATGGCTTCTGCACATTCCCGGCATATCACTTACCAAACCGGATGCCGCTGATTTAGACGGCGATGGGCAGATCGATATATTTGATCTGGCTTTGATAAAGCGTTATCTGATAGAAACGTAATAGAGATACAGATAGGAATGTATGGCTCACCATATAAAATATAAACAGAAAGGGTAATCCTGAAATGAAGAAAAGAACAAGCCGTATCGCTGCATATCTGCTGGCAGTCAGCCTTGCAGCGGCGGCGCTCCCGACTATGGGGGCAAATGCCGAAGAAACTGCCGACACGACCATCATCGATTCCTCCGATTTCGAGGACGGCGATGTATCCGCGTGGACGAACCGCGGCGACCGGGACACGACCATTCTCACCGTCAGCGAGGAAAACGCCGTATCCGGCACGCACTCCCTTTGCGCCGGAGAGCGCTCCAAGTCATGGAATGGTCCGGCATTCCGGCTCGATGACAAATGTGAGCCGGGTGTTGCGTATCTTGTGAGCTGTTCGGCGATGGGGCAGTGGTATACGAGCGTGACGGTCAGCTTCCAGTACACCGATGCTGCCGGCGAACCGCATTACGAGAACCTCGCCAATCTCAACGGCAACGGCTGGCAGTCGGTTTCCGACCTCAAAGTCAGCTTCACCGAGGAATGGACGGATGTGTACGTCTACTTCGAGGGCGGTTCGGACAACATCTACATCGACGATTTCACACTGAAAACGGCTCCGGTGTACCATCCGGAGAGCGATATTCCGTCGCTGAAGGATGTCTATGCGGATGCCTTTAAAATCGGCACCGCCTGCACCACCAAGGAGCTGGCTCCGGCATCGACCAAGGAGCTGATTCTGAAGCATTTCAATTCCATCACACCCGGAAATGAAATGAAGCCGGACGCACTGCTTGACCAGAAGGCTTGTCTGGCTCTTGCCGAAGCCGGTGATGACGAAAATCCGCAGATAAGCCTTGCCAGTGCAAGCTCCATCCTGCATTTCGCGCAGGAGAATCATATTCCGGTGCGCGGCCATGTTCTGATCTGGCATCAGCAGACACCGACATGGTTCTTCAAGGAGAACTACGACCCGGACGGCGAATGGGTATCCAAGGAAAAGATGCTCGTCCGCATGGAGAATTACATCAAAAATGTCTTTTCGGCTGTCGAGAAAGAATATCCGGATGTGGAGTTTTATGCATGGGACGTTGTGAACGAGTGCCTGCTCGATGACGGCAAGGCGCGTCAGCCCGGTTCACAGGAGGAAGGCAGCAGCAAGTCGCCTTGGGTGCAAGTTTTCGGCGATAATTCGTTCATCAAGCCAGCATTTGAATTTGCGAAGAAATACGCCCCGGAGGGCTGCAAACTCTACTACAACGACTTCAACGAGTATATGCCCGGCAAGCGCGAGGCAATCGTGGCGCTGACCGAGGAGATCAATGCGGACGGTCACTATATCGACGGGATCGGAATGCAGTCGCATCTTGGTACGGATGTATTTCCGACTGCAAATGTCTACGAAAAGGCGCTCAAAATGTTCACGGAAACCGGTCTGGATGTGCAGATCACGGAGCTTGACCAGATGATCTCATCGGCGGATAAGTTCGAGGAACAGGCGCAGTATTATTCTGACATTATGGACGTTATCATGAAGTACAGGGACAGCGTTTCCGCCGTTGTGTTCTGGGGTACAACGGACGATATGAGCTGGCGTGCTAGCAAATATCCGCTGCTGTTCAATGAGGATTACACGGCAAAACCCTGCTTCTATTCGATCGTTGACGGTATTGACTACACCGAAGCGACAGAAACGCGGGCAAGATCCACAGTGCACGGTGATGTGAATGCAGACGGTGTTTGTGATGTCATGGACGTGATTCTGCTCCAGAAATGGCTGCTTGGTATTCCGGGCACGCATCTTGCAGACTGGAAAGCCGGCGACTTATGTCAGGATGGCGTACTCGATGTCTTTGACTTGTGCATGATGAAACGGATTCTGGTAGAATAATGATACCAAGAGGCACCTCACGGCGGAGTGCCTTCCTGCTTCTATTCCTCACATCGTCGTCCCATCTCTGAACGTGACCGTTCTACTGCCGTCCTCATAGACCGTGATGTAGTCTACCAAAGCGCCCCAGACGACGCTGTCGAACTCCGTCACCGTGCCTTTGAGGGATTCCAGCGTTTCCTGAAAATGCCGCAGGTTCTGTTCACGGGTTTGGATCACGCTGATCTGTTCT
>ONEQ01000223.1 GCA_900316885.1 uncultured Eubacteriales bacterium
GCATAAAAGCCGCTCCAGTTTGAGCCGCCCTTGACATCGTAACCGTTCTCGTCCTGAACAATCCAGTCCGGATGCTCCTGACAGAGCACGGACTTTTCCTCGCAGACAAACGGTGCCAGCCAGAGCCCCGGCAGCATCCCGGCTTCGCGGATATGGTCGGCTGCCGCCTTCATGCCGTCCGGGAACTTGTCCGGATCGGTCAGGAGCCAGTCACCAACTGCCGTCTGATAGCCGTCGTCGATCTGGAATACGTCCGCCTTGTATTTCTGGCTCTGCAAGCCGGCAAGATCCTCTTCAATCACCGGCATACTTACTGTCTGATAATGCCGGTACCAGCTTGTATAGCCGAAAATCGGCTTTGCCTCCGGTCGGAGCTTCACGCCGAGCAGTTCAAAATACTTGTCAAATACTGTATTTTCCTCCCCTTCCGTGAGCAGAACGCGGATTCCCTCGCAGTCACCGTTCAGGTACAGCCCGCGGCAGTCCTTCTCGATGATGAGCTCCTGCTTGGACGTATCCACGCGGATGAGCGTGAAGCCGCTGTCCTCCGCCAGCGATCCGATGAACCGGAACTCCTTGCCGTTGCGGATATAGCCGTAGCTCCAGCCGTGCATATGACCGGGATCCGTGCCGTATTTCACGAAATTGTAGTCGCCGTACTGGGAGAAGGCGTATTTTCTGGCGACGAGCACCGGGATATGGTCGATACCGCGCATCTTGTCCGCGATGAAATGCTCGTGGCTGTCCGTCCAGCTCTGGTAGCCGTTGAGGAATACCCGGTCGGACGGATCGAACGGACAGGCAAATACCGCCCGCAGGTGGTCGATGCGGATCTCGCGTTTTGCGGACAGGGATGCGGAAAAGATGTCGCCATCCGTTTGCACGTTCAGGGATACATCCTCTGTCTGCACAGAACGGTTCGTGCTCGCATGAAACGCTGCATCATCCGCGGTATAGGAAAACAGTACAGATTTCAGTTCTAACATGGATCAGTCCTCCTTTTGAGCTTCTGTGATTTTATCCAGAACCTTCTTTTCATTATAGCGCAGGAATACGATGCCGCCCATCAGGCAGAGCACCGTTGCGGAGAATGCGGTCAGCCGGTAGCCGATGCCATAGCCCGCCGTGCCTGACACAGCGTCCTTGCCGATGGTCGCCATCGAGGTGAACAGCACCATCGCAACGCTCTGTCCGAGCTTCATGGCAAAGGTTCGTGCCGCATAGAACATGCCGGAACGGCTCTCGCCGGTGTCCGCCTTGTCCGCCTCGGCAATATCTGCAACAACTGCCTGCGGGAGCACACCCAGAATTGCCATCGGGATTGCCGCAAGCACTGCCACGATCACACCGCAGATCATGCCCGGAACCGGCAGCATTCCGGCAAAGCCGGTAAAGAGAAACGTCACTGCAAAGAACATGAACGCAAACGCGATCAGCTTCTTCTTGCCGAGCTTCTTGGCGAAGATGTTCACCGGCAGATAGCAGACAAAGGACATCACTGTCATGACAGCAAACAGCGGAAACGTCATCGTGCTGGGCAGCTTCATCAGAACGGTGATATAGAGCGGCATACCCGTCTGAAACAGCGTCAGCGCCAGCCAGTACAGGATATCCGATCCGACAAACGTCAGAAAATCACGGTTTCTGAACGTCTGCACAAGCGATTTGAATGCCGACTCGCTGGCAGGCTTCGTGTCAGCGTAAACGTTTTCGTCAATCAGGAACGCAGGCACGAGCATGCAGATGACCGCAACAGCCGCCAGTATACCGATGGTGATGCGGTAGCTGTTAGCATAGCCCACGCCCGACTTGAAGATTCCCGCAATATTCGGCACGAGATACGCTACAGCCGTACCGACGAAATAGGTCACAGAAATGAATGTGGACAGGTTGATGCGCGTTTCCTGCGTGCGACCAAGCTCCGGGATCAGGGCATTATACGGCGTGCAGTAGCAGGTCATGCACAGATAGAACAGCATTGCCGCGATAAACAGTACCACGGCATTGCCGCCGCTGCCCGGGGCAAACGGCGAGGTGAACAACAGCACGGTTACGATGCCGAACGGGAGCGCCGCATAGCGCATGAACGGGATGCGTCTGCCGAGCCGGTGCTTCAGGCTGTCGGATTTTCCGGCGATAAAGGGATCGGTGACAGCATCGAAAATGCGTCCGAACGCCGCGATCAGTCCGAGAATCGTGAAAATTCCGAGCAGCTTGATGTCCGGGATGAACTGCTGCTGTCCGTTGGAAAGCTCCTCCTGAGTCGGCTGGTAGAAGAATACCAGCCAGTTATTCACAACGCCGGACAGCATGGACCAGCCAAGCTGTCCGACAGCGAAGATCCAGAGGATCTTATTGGTTGCGAGTTTTTTCTGCTCCATTCGAGGGCTCCTTTCTCAGAAAATAGACGGCAGTTTCGATCAGCAGCGACAATTCCTGAGATGCATTGGAGAAGTTGTCCGACGGGAGCAGCTCGCCCTGCATGAGCTTCTTGGTCAGCTCCATCAGGGCATGGGCGTATGTCAGATAGCAGAGCTGGAAATTGTCCATTTCACGGACAGTTCCGTCCTTCAAGCCCACCTGGTACGCCTTTTCAAAGAAGGGATAGAAGTCAATGACCGAGCGCTCATAGCCCTCCAGCTCCTCCTTGGGGACGTTTTCACGGATGAGGAACAGGTCAAATTCTCCGAGCAGCTTCATGAAATCACGGTGCGCATTGTAAAATACGAGCGTCATGCGCATCAGGTCGCTGAGCTGCTTGATGCCGGGCTGCCGCATGAATACCTCTGACTCGAAAATGCCGCTGAACATCTTGTTCATATCGTTCCAGAGATACGTCATAGCGGCGATTGTGATGCGTGTTTTCGTTCCGAAATACCGGTAGAGTGTCGCCACACCGATACCGGTCTCATTTGCGATGTCGGTCATCTTGACCGCATCGATGCCCTTTTCCAGAAACAGCTTCGCGCTGACGGATACGGCGGCTTCAAACCGTCTGCTTTTTAAGCTTTCCTGTGGAAAATCATAAGAATCATGCATAACCACTTGACAAACCTCCCATTTTGTGATAGACTATATATCAAAGGATAGATGATAGCACAGTTATCATCCTACGGTAAGTATATCATATTTCAACAGAATAGTCAATAATATTCCGTCAAAAAGATGTGAATTTTTTGGAAATTTTACAAAATCAATAGTTCTCATGAAAAGGGAGTGGTCTGATGGACAAGTCGAGAACGATTTTTGGAAATGACATGTCGGATCAGGTGTACCGCAAAGCGGTGCGCACAAAGGAGAAATTCCTGCGGAAATACGGCGATGATGCCGGGCAGAGCTATCTCCTGTCCGCAGTTCCCGCACCGGCGATCGGGCAGCCGCTCGGCGTGCGGAACCTTGTAATCGGCAATGAGCATCCGGCACAGTTCAACGACAAGAGCATTGTGATCGGTAATATCCGCATGGGCTTCGGGCATTACCGCATCTCGATGGCGATGGCATCGGCTGCGCACTCGATGGGCTACGACCCGTACTGGTTCGACCTCCATTCGTTTGAGGACAGCACCTGCGGCAAGGTCATCGCTGGGCAGAACGAGCTCTATTCCCTCGGCTCGCGGCTGTCGCAGAAGTCCTGCCTGTTCAACAAATTTGTCTGGGAGCCAATCAACAGCGAGGGCTTCCGCAAGCTTGCCTACAATGCCGCCGACCAGAAAACTGCCGAGCTCATGGTACCGGTGTACAGCAACCTGCCGAAGGATATTCCCTTCATTGCGTGCCATGTCTGGTGCTCGCAGGCGGCGATTCATGCCGGCATGACAAAGGTTGTCAATGCGATTCCGGACAACTGGCCGATGGCACTGCA
>ONEQ01000123.1 GCA_900316885.1 uncultured Eubacteriales bacterium
CTCGGGCGCATTGCATGCCTTGGTCATCATGCACATACCCGCTCCGACAGCACAGCCGTGGGTGTAGGTCTGATACTGATAGTATGCCTCAATCGCATGACCGAGCGTATGCCCGAAATTCAGCGTCATGCGCACATCGGTGTCCAGCTCGTCCTCGACCACGACATCGCGCTTGATCTCTACGCAGGTCGGAATAATATCATCCACGTGCTCCAGAACGGAATCAAGATCATATGTGCAGAGACGGTCGAAAAACTCCGGATCTGCGATCATACCGTACTTGACGACCTCGCCCATGCCGTCAATCAGGAACTCCCGCGGGAGTGTTTTCAGGGTATCCGGGTCGCAGATCACAACTCTCGGCTGCTTGAACGCGCCGACCAGATTCTTGCCCTCCGGCAGATCAATCGCTGTCTTTCCGCCCACAGAGGAATCCACCTGCGCCAGCAAGGACGTGGGGATCTGCACATAGGGCAGACCGCGCAGGAATGTTGCTGCCGCAAATCCCGTGATATCACCGACAACGCCTCCGCCGAGTGCAACCAGGCAATCGCCGCGTGTTACATCATTCTGGCAGAGGAAGCTATAGATTTTAAGCAGATTTTCCGCACATTTGGAGCTTTCGCCGTGCGGGAATACGTATTTTACTGTGTGGTAGCCCGCCTCCTCCAGCGATTTCACAACTGTTTCGCCGTAAAGCGGATCTACATTGTCATCCGTGATGACCGCACAGGTATGTCCGCCGACAGTCTCCTCGATGATGCTGCCGCATTTTGCGAGGATGCCGCGCTCGATCAGGACGTTATAGTCTTGCAGTGCAGGTACATAGATCGTTGTCATAGTAAAGCCCTCCCTGAACATTTCTATGATTTACAGGACGAAATTCTTTTCGCACCGATATAGTTTTCCTTATATATATCATACCGTAAAAATAAGGATTTGTCAAGGGAATGGGCAAAATATAGAAAAAACTTAATAATTCGTCTGCATCTTCCATAAAAAAGGGCATCCCCCAAGGGAATCCTTGAGGGATGCGGGAAATGGAGAGGTTTGGAAATTACTTGACAGGGAGCTCGATCATCTCAAGCGCTTTCTTGAGGATGTTCAGACCGTCTGCGGAATCAATCTTTCCGCTCTTATCTACGTCACAGTTTGCCTGTGCCTGTGCATCGAGCTGGTTAACGCCCAGCAGGAACTTGTTGAATGCAATGACGTCCATGATGTTGACCTCATCGTCGCCGTTCACGTCGCCGTATACGGATACCTTTGCTGCCGGATCGGTCGCCTCGGTGGGCTTGGTGGATTCGGTGGGATCGGTCGCTGCTGCCTTGATGTAAGCATCGTTCAGCACGATGTCGGTGTTCTCACCCTTGTCGGTGTACCATGCCTGGAACTGGAAGGACTTCTGCTCTGCGACAGCCTTCTTCGCTGCTGCGATGATCGCCTCGTCTTCAACCGTCTCGGTGCCGAGGGATACATTCAGGAAGTTCTTGACCGGATCCACTGCTACTTCGCCGGACTTCTTAGCCTCCCACTGCACATTTGCCCAGTAGTACTCGCCGTCGATCTCCACGGAGCAGCCCAGACCGCCGTTGGCATAGGTCGCACCCTTCGGAATGGTAACATCCAGATAATAGGTGTCGGAAACTGCCGGGAACGTGATCGTGGTCTCACCCTTGGCATTGGTCTTAACATCAGCAGCCTTCCTGGAAGGATCTGCCTCGGTGGGAGCTGTTGTCTCCTGTGTGGTCGGCTCGGTCTTCTCCTGCGTCGGCTCGGTCGGATCAGTTGCGGTACCGGTCTTCTTGACATACGCATCCTTCAGAACAACCTCAGATGCCTTGCCGCCAGTGGAATTCCATACCTGGAACTGGAAGGACTTCTGGGACGGGAGCTTTGCGAGAATACCCTTCTTGAGCGCCTCATCCTCGACTGGATCGGTGCCCTCGGTCACGTTCAGAACGTTCTTGGCAAGCTCCAGCTCTACCTCACCGGACTTGGCTGCCTTCCATGCAACATTGACCCAGTAATACTTGCCGTTGTACTCGATGGAGGTACCCAGACCGCCGTTGGCATCGATATTGGTCGCAATATCAATATCCAGAACCACGGTACCGGTTGCCTCCGGGAAGTCTACACTGGTCACGCCCTTGGAGTCGGTTGCGATGGATGCATGACCCGGCTTTGCCTCAGTCGGCTCGGTGTTGACAACCTCATTGGTCTCCTTGGTGACTTCGATCTTGGAGAAGTCCGGGAGCTCATCGAGGGTAATGCAGTACTCGGACTGGTACATTTCTACCAGATCCTCGACAGTATTGAACTTCGGATTGGAGAGGAAATTCGTGTTGTCCTGACCGCCGTCATACCACGGCATGAAATACAGCCAGCCAGCCTTTTCCTCGGTCAGGGTGCCGACGGTGGAGAAGCTGTCGCACTCCATCAGGGCAACCATCTTGGTATTGCCGTAGCGCTTCATCATGCTGTAGAACAGATTCGTCTCAGCGCTGGTATTATGCACGATCGTGGGCGGATTGGTGCTCCAGTCGGTGCAGTTGTACTTGTCGTAGCCGATGATATCCACATAGGCATCGCCCGGATACCAGTTCGCGGAATTGGAGAAGTCGTAGCTGTTGAACTCCCAGATCAGGTTGTGCAGTCCCTTCTTCTCGGTCATGTACTTATAAGTGTACTGATACAGATCACGATAAGCCTTGGAGCCTTCTCTGCCCCACCAGAACCAGGACTTACCTTCACCGCCGCCGCCTTCAGCCTCGTGCAGCGGTCTCCAGAGGATCGTGATGCCCTTATCCTGAAGGATTGCGAACTGCTCGCAGAGGGTATCGAGTGCCTGGGTATAGTACTGATTCTCCTTGGTGCCCTCTGTGCATGCCTTGGACGGGGAGAAATCGGTCTTTTCGGAATAGGTCGTCTGTGCCCAGTCAATTCTGGAGCCGATTTTGTAGCTTGCGAAATCGGTCGGTACGTTCAGATGGAACGAAGCCGTTGCCAGACCGCCCTGTGCAGTCCATGCGAGTACGCGCTCGGTGGAACCGTCATCGCTGCCGAATGCCGGGCAGCAGAAATTGCCGTAGTCGAAGCCGCGGATTGCCGGGAGCTTGCCGGTCTTTTCCTTGATATAGTTGAACTCGGTCTCGATATCGTGCGGACCGCCCTTATAAATCTCCTGCTGACCGGAGAGGATGTTCTTGCCGTAAACGCTGTGCAGATATGCGAAAACCTGCTGTGCTTCCTTAGTTGCCTTCGGGTCTGACAGTGCCTTATGGGATGCGGTGATCGCAGGGCGCTCCGGTGCCTTGTACTCACCGACGGTGATGCTGTCGAGCTGCATCCAGCCCCAGCTTGCGGTGACTACAATCTCGTTCTTGCCAGCCTTCAGGTTAACCTTGCCGGCATCGAAATTCTCGAAGCTGTCAGACGCATCAAGCGAACCGCCCTGTGCGGGATCGCCGTTGACAGTCACTGCAATTGGCTTGGAGCCGTAGGAAGTTGCATAGCGGACGGTCAGTCCGTAAGCGCCTGCCTCCTTCACATCCACCTCAAAGGTGATGCTCGGCGCACCGGCGGTGTTGTCGGTCAGATCAACATAGCCCGTACCGGTAAAGCCCTTGATAGCGGTCTTGACCTCACCGACGCCGTTGATCTTGGCATCCTCTGCCTCGATCGTAACGGAATCTACCGCGAAGGTGCTCATCGGCATCATGAGCAGGGAGTTCAGCGCAAGTGCAGAAGCGAGAACACCGGCAATACTTTTTTTCATCATACGTTTCCTCCTTATGTGTTGGGTAACTCTTCCTATTTCATCATCTGTCTCTCCACGCAGACTGTTCTGCGTGCCGTTAACTTAAATTTGCAATTTTATTATAACTCCGTTTACTTAATTTTTCAAGGGGTATTTTATCAATTTGTGTAACATGTACATAATATTTGTGCATATTTGCCAATCAGAACGCAAAATATTTTTAAAAAAGCAAAAATATTTTGATTAAACCACTTGCAATTTACTTAAATACATGTTATAATTTAACCAGAGTTAATCATTCCCGAATCATAGAAAGGAGCATCTCCCATGACGAAACGTGTACGCATGGCAGATATTGCAAATCGGCTGAACGTGAGCATCGTTACGGTTTCAAAGGCTCTGCGCGGAAAAGAGGGCGTCAGCACCGAGCTCCGGCAGGAAGTGCTGCGCATCGCAGATGAGCTGGGCTATGTACATAAAGAGCAGGAGCCTGTCGAGGAAACTGGACTCACCGTCGGCATTCTCACCTCCGGACGGTATCTGTCCAAGGGTTCCTCCTTTTATTGGAGTTTATACGAGCGTCTGCTCACCCATCTGACCGCAGCGAAGGATTTCGGAATCCTGGAGGTTGTCAGCGTGCTCGAAGAGGAATCCTGTTCCTTGCCGCGTCTGGTGCTGGAGGACAGAGTCCAGGGGCTGATTGTCATGGGCACGTTCTCCGCAGACTATATTGCCATGCTGGCGAAGCTGAGTATTCCATTTACCCTGCTCGATACCTACGAGATCGGGATGCCGTATGATACAGTTCTCTCCGACAGCTATAATGGTATGGCGGAAATGACCCATCGCCTTCTTTCCATGGGGCACACAAAGCTGAAATTCGTCGGAACAATCGGCGCGACCAGCAGCATCACCGACCGCTATTATGGTTTCTGCCGTGCAATGACGGATGCAGGACTGTCCGTCACGCCGAACATGGTGATACCGGATCGCGACAAAACAGGCTCCAGCCAGCTTGACCTGCCGGATGATCTGCTCGAAACGACCACCGGACTGGTCTGCAACTGCGATTATACCGCGTGTGTCCTCCTCAATAAGCTGACCGCAATGGGGATTCGTGTCCCGCAGGATATTTCGATCGTGAGCTTTGATAATTATATCCTGTCCGAGATGTGCTCCGTCGGCATTACAACGTATGCGGTCGATCTGAACGGCATGGCATCCGCCAGTGCATCGCAGATTCGCCGCCGGATCCGGTTCCCGGAGGCAAAACGTCAGATCATCACCGTCAGCGGGGAGATCATCGCACGGGAAAGTGACATGCAGATATAAGAAAAACGGCTGTACATCACGTACAGCCGTTTGTTTTGGATTGTTTATGCCTTTTTCTTGTCGTCAGACTCCATCCACTTGTAGAGGAGCGCTGCAAATGCCGCACCAATCAACGGACCTGCGATGAATACCCATACACAGGCAATCGGAGCCGTATTGCCGGTGCATGCCGCTACAATCGCCGGACCAAGGCTTCTTGCAGGATTGACAGAAGTGCCGGTCAGCCCGATACCCAGAATATGTACCAGAACCAGCGTAAAACCGATCACGACACCGCCAAAGGATCCATGACCTGCTTTCTTGGAGGTCACGCCCAGAATGGTCAGAACAAAGATGAAGGTCAGAACGATCTCAACCAGCAGACCAGCAAAGAAGCTGCCGTTGACACCGCCGAGCCCGTTGGAGCCAAAGCCGCCCGTCTGGTCAGCCACGCCGCCGAGTCCGAAAATTGCAGCCAGCAAGCCAGAGCCCAGAAGTGCACCGATGCACTGAGAAATCACATAACCGATGAACTCACTGACTGTCATTCCGCCGTTGAGCAGGACGCCCAGAGAAACCGCCGGATTGATGTGACATCCGGAGATATTGCCGACACAGTACGCCATGCCAACGATGGTCAGACCAAATGCAAGCGCTGTCAGCAGATAACCGCATCCCTTCGCCGCATCGCAGCCAACCAGCATTGCCGTGCCGCAACCGATTGTTACCAGTACCATCGTACCGATACATTCAGCCACATATTTTTTGATCGCATTCATAAGAAAACCTCCCATAAACAACTGATGATACAGCTTTCGCCGTTCAGAATAATTATAACACGTTTTCGCAGGCTTGTAAATATGTTACAGCCGTACAGTATGCGTTGAAATTTTCAAGAAGAGTTATACATCTTTTGTCTATTCTGACAAGTTTAGTTTTTTTTCAATTTTTTTGAAAAAAGCTATTGACAAACCCCTTGAAACATGCTATAATGATAAAGCTGTGAGACACGGAAGCGCAGTAAAACAAATGGCGGTATAGCTCAGTTGGCTAGAGCACTTGGTTCATACCCAGGGGGTCGCTGGTTCAAATCCTGCTGCCGCTACTTATCTGAGATTGGCTTTATATAGCGCAAAATGCTGTATAAAGCCATTTTTCATATCTTCTCGTTGCAGTTACAAGTGCAGAAATCACCCCGCAAACTGCCCTCGTGCAACGCAAAATCAAAAGCCCCGCGGTCATTGGGACTGGTCTTTACAATTGGGGCAAATGAAGATTAGCGATTATTGTATCATACTGACAGACAGCAGCCTTGCGGGGCTGCTGTTTTCGTATCTGAAAGGAGAAGATTATGTTTGATTATACGGGATCCACACACCACATGTGACGCCGTCCCTGTCATTATCCATCCGAAGCCTGCCATGATGCAGGCGGATGACCTCCATTGCGATCGAAAGCCCGATCCCCGAACCGCCCTGATGTCCGGTATAAAAACGGTCAAATAAATGGGGCTGTATCTCAGCGGAGATCCGTTCTCCATCATTATGGATCAGGATCATGATGTACTTAGGCTCGCAGCGGCACCAGATGCGCACCTCCTTCCGGCACTGGTAGACAGCATTCACCATGAGATTGGAAAGCGCACGGGTCAGCTGCTCCTCATCGCAGACGGCTTTTGCTGCCTGATCCATGAAGTCGATCACGATCTCACAGGGCTTTTGCCCGGCAAGCGGCTGCGCTGTACGGATGCTGTCGTAGATGACCTCGCGGATATCCGCTTCCTTCCAGTGCGGCCGAAACTGCCCTGCATCGAGCCTTGAAATATACAGTAGCTCCTCCACCAGCTTTGCCATGCGTTCGCTTTCCCGAAGAATGACACCGGAGGCTTTTTCCGGCTCCTGCACACCCATTTGAATGCCCTCTGCATAGCCCTGAATCGACATAAGCGGCGTTTTCAGCTCATGGGAGG
>ONEQ01000098.1 GCA_900316885.1 uncultured Eubacteriales bacterium
GGGAACGGTCAGGTCGATACCGCGGATAATATCCACCTTATCCGATTGTTCTTCTGCACTGAATGCAAGATCCTTGATCTCCAGCATATTTTCGGCTCCTTTGCTTTTATATGAGAGTTACATTTCTAGTATACCACATTCTGAGAAAAAATGCAAGCCCTGCGGGAGAGTTCACCCCCGCGGGCTGAATTGTCATACCGTATGACCGCTCTGCGGAATGATTTCCCGCATCTGACAGGTCACCGTGCAGCTTTCGTCCATATTATAATGTGCATTGAACGCACCGATCACACGCTCCGCAACCTGCCGGCTCGTCTGCTCGTCCGAACCCATCAGGATCACCAGAATCTGCTTGCCGTAATTGCAGATAATGTCACCGCGGCGCAGGCTCGTCTGCACAACCTTCAGGAAATGCAGTGCGCTGGAGGACTCAAGGAACGGTCCCTCCTCACAGGAGAAATTGAAGATCAGAAGCTCTGCCTGCTTTTCGAGACGCTCCAGCACACGGGAAACAAAGCGGTAAATATTCATAAAATCATGCTCTGCGACAATGAACGAGCCGTTCCCTTGTGTTGCCTCGAGGATCCGGTCAAATACCGCAAAATTCATCTCCGCGTCAGAATGTGCCGGGGTTTCTGCAAGTGACAGAATCCGCTTACGCAGAAGCTCTGTGCAGAGCGGCAGGACAATGACATCATCCGCTCCAAGCGCCAGAAGCCGCTCCTGATTTTCCAGAGCTGTATCATAGGTCACAACAGCGCACGGAATGTGAAATTCCTTTAAATGCCGGATCGTATCCGCAAGCCGGCTGCCAAGGAATTGCTGCGAAAGCAGCACACAGTCCGCCGTACCGGAAAAGCTCGGCTGTGCTGTAATATGGATCTGAAATTCACCCGGTGCCGATGCCAGCGGGGTGATCCAATCTTCATTGCTGGTGCAGATTATGACATTCATCATTGTTTCCTCCTGTCCGGGATCTTTTTGTCCCACACTATTATTATAGCAGAGAATCGGAGCCGTGTCATTCCTCATTTTGATATTTCCTGCATTTTTGTAGGATTTAATAAATGCGCGCACCTTTTTTTGGCTGAAATGCACATCTCAGGGAAAGCATCACATTTTAGACGGCATTTCGGGGGAAAAGCAATGCAAAATCTACAATTCCGCAAGAATCTACCATAAAAACATAAAAAATACTAGAAATTTGTGCCGGTAAGGTGTATAATAGTGTTACAATAACATTCTGACGGGAGGAATCTACCCATGAGAAAGCAAATCATCTCCGCATCACTTGCAGCTTTTCTGCTGCTGACCGGCTGCGGCAGCCAGAATAACGGCAAGCCGACGATCGAAACCGGCGAACCTGATACAACCGTACAGCAGAACGTTGAAATGCCGTCCGCAGAAACAACGGAAGCTCCGACCGAAGCAGAAACCGACGACGGTGCGCCGGATCTGCTCGGGTATAATCTGCTTTGGAACGATGAATTCGACGGCGATGCCCTCGATGAAAGCATCTGGAACTATGAACCGCACGATCCCGGCTGGACCAATGAGGAGCTCCAGGAATATACCACCTCTACCGATAATGTATTCCTCCGCGACGGCAATCTCGTCATTAAGGCAATCAAGACTGAGAAGGACGGCAAGGACTGGTATACCTCCGGCAAGGTCACTGCACAGAATAAGAAGGATTTCACCTACGGCAAGGTCGTAGCTCGTGCCAAGGTACCGGAGGGGCAGGGTCTGTGGCCTGCCATCTGGATGATGCCGCAGGATGAGTCCCACTACGGTCAGTGGCCGAAATGCGGTGAGATCGACATCATGGAGGTGCTCGGCAGCAGCGTTGATACCGCATACGGCACTGTTCACTACGGCGAGCCCCATGCCGAGCAGCAGGGTACGGTTGTACTGAAGGACGGCAAGACGTTCGCAAATGAGTTCCATGAGTATTCCGTTGAATGGGAGCCGGGCGAGATCCGCTGGTTCATCGACGGTGACCTGTATCTGACGGTCAATGACTGGTTTACCGCCGTTGAGGGCGAGGATGACAAGCCCTATCCGGCACCGTTCGACCAGCCGTTCTTTGTCCAGATGAACCTTGCAGTCGGCGGTACATGGCCGGGCAACCCGGATGAGACCACCGACTTTGACAATGCGGAGTTCCTGATTGACTACGTCCGCGTATACCAGAAATCAGAGTATGATACCGATGTATCCAGACCGGAGCAGAAGTTCCGCGCTGCAACCGGTGACGGCAATCTCATCTACAACGGCGATTTCTCCGAACAGGAGGATCTCAAGGACGATACCAACTGGAAGTTCATGCTGTTTGAGGGCGGCGAGGGCTCCGCGGAGATCAAGGACAATACCATGATCATCTCCTCGACCAATGAGGGTACCGTGGATTACTCCGTACAGCTGGTACAGCCGGATCTCCCGATGATCAAGGGCAAGAAGTATCGCCTGACCTTCGATGCGTGGGCAGACGAGGAGCGCGACATCATCACCTGCGTATCTGCACCGACTGCCGGCTGGATCCGCTATTTACAGGATACCACGCTGACCGTCACCGGCGACAAGCAGACCTTCACCTATGAGTTCCAGATGAACGACAAGAACGACCCTCACGGCAGACTGGAGTTCAACCTCGGACACCGCGGATCCACCGCAACTGTCTATATCCAGAACGTCCGTGTCGAGGAAATCTGACAATATTACTCGTAATCGACCCCCGGTTTATCACCGGGGGTCATTTTTTTGGTGATACTACTTGACAAACCAGACTTCACATGCTATACTGTATATAGAACGATATACACAGTATAGCTGGTATGCACAGTATGTCGGAAGGAGATCTTCATGAAAATTATTGTCAAAAACAAATCAGAGCTGCCGATCTATGAGCAGATCGAGCAGCAGATGAAGGCGCAGATCTTAGACGGCACCATTTCGGAGGACGAGCAGCTGCCGTCCATCCGGCAGCTTGCACGGGATCTCAAGATCAGCGTCATCACCACAACCCGTGTCTACAACGACCTCGCGGATGAGGGATTCATCATTTCCGTCGCAGGCAAGGGCTATTTCGTCGCTCCGCGGAACAATGAGCTGCTGCGCGAACGGATGCTCTTTGAGATGGAGGATGGCTTGCAGAAGGCTGTCGAAAACGGGCGGAGTGCCGGTCTTTCGGATGAGGAAATCATTGGCGCACTCAGGCAATTTATGGAGGGATAAGCATGGAAAACACGAATATTCTCGAAATTCAGGGACTATGCAAGAAATATGAGGACTTCGAGCTCCGGGATGTGAGCTTTGCGCTCCCCAAGGGCTATATCATGGGTTTTGTCGGGCAGAACGGCTCCGGCAAGACCACGACCATCCGGTCGATTCTCAACATGGCAAGGCTAGACAGCGGCAAAATCAGCATTTTCGGGCTGGATTCCGTGAAGGATTCGATCGTCATCAAGGAGCGGCTCGGCGTGGTCTTTGACAGCCTGTATCTGGCGGAGCACCTCAGCATCAGGCAGATCGAACAGCAGCTCAAGCCGTTTTACAAGAACTGGGACAGCAAGGAATTTGCCAGACGTATCGAGGAATTCGACCTTCCGGACAATAAGCGCGTCGGGGATTTCTCCAAGGGCATGAAAATGAAGCTCATGATCGCTGTGGCGCTCTCGCACGGGGCGGAGCTAATTATCCTCGACGAGCCGACCAGCGGTCTGGATCCCGTGGCGCGTGACGAGCTGCTGGATATTCTCGGTGAGTACATCGAGGACGAGAACCGCGGCGTGCTGTTCTCGACGCATATCACGGCGGATGTGGAGCGGATTGCGGATTATGTGACCATCCTGCATAACGGCAAGGTCTGGTACACCGGTACTAAAGACGATCTGACGGAGAATTACGCCGTGCTCAAGGGCGACGAAAAGGACATTCCGGCGGATGTGATGCCGAAACTCATCGGGTTCCATGCATACCGCAACGGCTTCGAGGCGCTCATCCGGTCGGACGATCTGGCGGGTCTGCCCGCATCCCTTGAATACGAAAAGGCAAGCATTGACGAGATTCTTGTCTACATCGCAAAGGAGGATAAGCATGAAAGAGATTCTGCGCGTCGCAAGGTTTGATTTTCTCACAGCAGGACCGACCATGCTGGCGGCTTACGGACTGATCTGCCTGATGGCGCTGGTTATAGGATTGTTCTTTTCGCCGCTGATGTATGCAGTTATGCTCATACTTGCGCCGCTGTTCGTGATTCCGCTGGAATCCTTCGCAGAAAGAAGCGAATTTCGCAAGCTCTATGGAATTCTTCCCGTCAGGCGCAAAAGCATCACACGCGGGCGGTTCCTGTTTCTCTACCTGTGCCATTTTGTGCCTGAAATACTGGCACTTCTGCTTGTCAGATTGTCCGTCATCCTCCAGCTCTGGCGGTTTCTGCCGGCTGTCAGCTCGGACATGAAAAGCATCATCGAAGAAACGTTCGATCCGAAAAGTACACAGATCTTTACGATCATGATCGGCATTTTCACCGTGATCTGTGTCATGTTTTCCTACATGCAGATGATGGGGCAGATCTTCGGGCTGGAGAACGAAATGAAGATCATCATGGGCACGCTGACTGTCATCACGGTCGTTTGTATCGCGTTCTTCACACTGAGCGAGCACGGGATCATCCCGCAGCTTCAGGTACCGGACTCCACCAGTCTGAGCGCTGCACAGGCGATCCGGTTCGGGATTGTCTGCAATCTCGGCGTGGCTGCGCTGAACAAGATTTTCTGCGAAATCACGGCGGCAAAGGTCGCCAAACGGGAGCTTTAAGGGGGAATCTGTATGAAACAGAGCTGGAGTCTGATGCGGGAGATTATCCGCGTTGATCTCATCACCATGAAGGGCGGCAAAAACAGCACTCTGCTGCCTGTCGTGCTGTTCACGCTTATCATCACCGGGGCAGGATTTTGCATCACTCCGGTCGCGGGACTGTACATTCCGCTGATGCTGGGCGGTTTCTTCGTGCCCATGCTGTTCAATAACGAAATGAAATATCACAGCGAACCGCTCTGGAGTCTGCTGCCGATGGAGCGCAAGGATCTGGTCAATGCGCGGTTTCTGCTCTGCATGGGTCTGTTTATCACGGCAGATTTTGTCTTTTATCTGCTCATGCTGATGTCGCTTTCCCTCAGCCTGTGGAAAAACATGGATATGAAAATGGACATCATCGAAATGATGGCGGAAAGAATGGGGCTTTCCAGGCTGGGCTTCTTCAATCTCTGCTATTTCGGCGCATCCTCGTTCGGATTTCTCTGTATGACCTCCTCCCTGCGGAAATACTTCCGCGATCCAGCCAAATTCAATATCATACTGCAAAATCACCTTCAAAAATCCGGCAAGAAAGAAATCGCCGCCCTGTGCATCATTTTCGCTGTCTTCGGATTCTGGCTGCTGATTACCACCGGGATGCTGCCGCTGGGGGAGATGGCTGTCATTTTCGTGCAGCTGGTGTCACAGCTTTCACACGCGGCAAACGGCTTTCTGCTGGGTGCTGTATTTATGACGATCGCTGCATTCCATGCAGCCTACGAATACACCTGCACCCTGATCGAATACGATCAGCGCGAGCTTTAAGGGGGTATCAGCATGAAACAGTTGATCAAACGATGCGCGGCGGCGCTCTGCGCAGGGCTGATGCTCACGGCACTCCCCTGCCCTGCCGCCTATGCAGAGGAAACGAAACTGGAGCCGAACACGCTCCCGTCCGGCAAAACACTGGACGTCGCGCTCATGGATCTGGATGTCATCGCTAAGAAGAATGACGGCAGCGACGACTACTATGCCGCCGCACTGGTCGGCATCTTTCAGGGGGACGAGGTGCTGCATACCGGCTATTATGGGTACACGGATATTGACAACGGCATCGCCGCAGACGAAAATTCCTGCTTTGAGTGGGGCAGCATCTCCAAGACCTTTATCTGGGTCAGTGCCTTCCAGCTCTGGGAGCAGGGAAAGCTCGATCTGGATCGGGATGTGCGGGAGTATCTGCCGGACGGCTTCTTCCAACATCTGTCCTACAACGAGCCCATCACCATGCTGAACCTCATGAACCACAACGCCGGCTGGCAGGAAACCACCCGCCCCATCTGGAAAACGGATGCCAATGCCATCGGCTCCCTGCACGACGAATTGCGGGCGATCGAGCCGGCGCAGATCCACCGACCGGGCGAGATCGTCGCCTATTCCAACTACGGCGCGGCGGTCGCAGGGTATGTGATCGAGTGCATCACCGGGCAGGATTACTGCGACTACGTTCACGAGCACATCTTCGAGCCGCTCGGTATGGAGCAGACCGCACTCAATCCCACCCATTCGGACTGTCCGTTTGTCATGGAGCAGCGTGCAAAAATGCATTCCTACAGCATTTTCAGCCTCACCGCCAAGGCAAACGATCTCGGGACGAAGCCGGACTACATTCCCTGCTATCCGGCAGGTGCGGCATGCGGGACACTATCGGATATGATCCGCTACGGGCAGGCGCTTGTCGATGACAGTGCGCCCCTGTTTCAGGATCCCGAAACGCAGAGGAAAATGCTCTCCGGCACGGATTTCTTCGGAACCTCAGACATTCCGATCTGCTGTCACGGGTTCTGGTGTACGGAGCACAGCGTGCGCACCTACGGGCACAGCGGCGGCACGACCTTCGGGCAGGCAAACCTTGAATTTGATCCGGTCAGCAAGGTCGGGATTGCGGTCATGGTCAACGAAAGCGGCGGCAATCCGTTTCTGAACGATCTTGCAGACATTGTGTTCGGGCATCTTGCACCGGAAACCTACGGATCCGATTCGCAAGGCAAGACAAAGCTCCGCGGCTATTTCCTGCCGGCGCGTTCCAATTTTACGGGACTGATGCGGTTCATACCATTTCTGACGGGCATCAGCGCCGAGCAGCTCGGCAGCGGGCAGATCGACGACCTCGGAAACGGTGTGTTGCAGCAGAAATACACGGATCAGCTCAATGAACAGGTCTCCGCCGTCCTCGTGGGCAAACGCCTTGCATCGGACGGAACGCTCACCGCACTCCAGTCACCCTCGTGCGATCTGCTGCTGGACACGCGGTATCTGACAAAGCTCTGCCTGTTCACGCTTTACATGATCGGCGCCGTCGTTTCGGTCTATTTGATGCTCATTCGCCGCAAGCTTAGGCGTGCGGGACGCTGGTCAGCGTATGCCGGCGCAGGCGCTATGACCGCAGGCAGAATTTCGCGGATGCTCTCCGTGATCCTCATGCTGATGACCTATGTGGTCTATCGGAAGTGTCATGGCGGTATCCCCTATAGCGCAGGTCAGCTGATCGGCATCGGACAGCTTCTATGCATCGGCGTGTGCGGATTCGCGATAATTGCTTGCCTCGCTGCGATGCTGATGAAGCAGGAAAACCGCAAGCCGTTGCGGTATCTGCCGCATTGTGTAATGAACGTATTCACTGTTGCGGCGGTAATTTTCTTTGAAATGTACAAGTATTGGGGGATTTGATATGAACGATTCCATCCGTAAGCTGGAGCCGCAGGAGTATCCGCTGCTTGATGAATTCCTGTACCAGGCAATCTTCATCCCTGAGGGCGTGGATCCGCCGCCGTTTGACATCATCCGGCAGCCAGAATTACAGGTCTATATCAAGGATTTCGGCACGTCCGAGCACGACCGGGCGTTCGGTGCAGTCGTGAACGGCAGAATCGTTGGTGCCGTGTGGGTGCGCATCATGGACGATTACGGT
>ONEQ01000201.1 GCA_900316885.1 uncultured Eubacteriales bacterium
GGCGTTTCCAATGGCTGGACAGGCGTGGATGCCGGGACAGCCTACAATGCATCACGGGGCTATGGCTTTGCCCAGACCGGCAATGTCGGCAATGTGGCTGCCGGCGGCAGCGGACCCGGAAGTGATGCCGTTGAGTTCAAGTCCGACGATAAGGCGAATACCTTTAATGTAGACCTGCCCAAGGGCTTGTACGAGGTTCGGATCGCCGTCGGAAATGCACCGCGCTGCTGCATTAAGATGGAGGGCATGATGCAGATGATGAACCTCACACGCCTGAATGCGATTGAAACCGTACAGCTTCCCGTCACGGACGGACAGCTCAATATTCAGGCAGTGACTGGCATCAAGAACGGTCAGCGTTCGATCTCCTCGGTCGAGATCACGCAGCTCAACACTACCGGCGAAATGAACCCGCATGTGTGGATCTGCGGCGATTCCACGGTAGCCAATTACTACAACCAGGCGGATACCGCACAGCACGGCTGGGGTCAGATCATCGGCAATTACCTCAAGGGGACTGCGGCAGAGGGCTATGTTGTCCGCAATATGGCGACATCCGGTCAGTATGCCAAGGGATTTGTGGACGGCGGGCAGTTCGCGCCGATTGAGGCATACGGCAAGACCGGCGACTACTACCTGATCGCCATCGGCATCAACGACACGAATTATTCCAATGCAGACGAGTATACCAACGTTGTCACCGATATGGTGCAGCGTGCGAAGAAGAAGGGCATGACCGTCATGCTCGTCAAGCAGCAGGGTCGTCACGGCGACCTGAACCGCAATCCGAAGCTCGGCGGCAGATGGTTCGGCGGACAGCTTGATTCCATCGGCGCCGCGGAGAATGTCAAGGTCATCGACCTCTTTACGGCGTGGCAGGATTTCGGTTTCAGCATCGGCGGTTATGATCCCATGACCGAGTACTACGCTGCAAACGACGACCTCCACCAGAGTCTGAAGGGCTCTACCAAGCTCGCAGAAATGATGGCAGGTCTTGCCTTCAGCGGCACCACACCTTCCGGTCCGACTGTGGAACCTGGTGCAAGCCTTGAGGGAGAGCCGGCGGTGTTTGCACTCCGAAACGGCAGCTCCGGGCAGTATCTCTGCATCGAGGGAACGCCTGCGTCCGGCGCGAACGTATCCCAGAACGCATCCCCGATGATTGCTGGCGGTGCGGCGCTCTGGAAGGCAGTTTCGGACGGAAACGGTTCCTACCGGATTGTGAATGCGGCGAACGAGAATTTGTTCCTCGACGTGGCGGGTGCCAAGACGGCAAACGGCACAAACGTCGGTGTATGGGAGAAAACCGATTCCGATGCACAGCTTTTCAGCTTCCTGAAGCAGACAGACGGCAGCTATATCCTCGCAACCAAGGCATCCGCAGGCAAGAGCGCGGTGGAAGTCAAGGGCGCATCGGATGAGAGCGGCGAGAACATCCAGGAATGGGAGCGCAACGGCCATGCATGCCAGACATGGTTCCTGGACTGGGCAGATCAGCCGGCAGCCGATGAGAATGCACTTCCCGGTGATCTGAACGGTGACGGTGAGATCGATGCCTTTGACATGGCACTCATGAAGCGCGAGATGGCGGCAAGCGGATTTGATCTCGCGGCACGCAAGAAGCTCGACGTGAACGGTGACGCGAAGGTGGATTCCACCGATCTGACACAGATGCGTGATTTCATCCTCGGCACCGGCAGCATGGAGGCATACTCCGCCGGCAAGCGCGTGTACTATGCGCAGGATCAGGCGAGTGTCCGCGGTTTCTACGAGGATACCAATGCAGGCTTCAAGGGCGATAAGTACCTGAATCTCGACAACAACGTGAACAGCTTCATGGAATTCCGCGTGAATGCCCCGAAGGACGGCAATTATCTCTGCACGCTGGGCGTGGCAAACGGCAGCAATTCCAACCGCCAGATGAAGATTGAGGTCAACGGCGGTAAGGATTACTGGGTACAGGATTTCCTCTCCACGAACGGCTGGACGAACTGGGAGGAGCGTGCAATTGTGCTCCCGCTGGTTGCCGGCATGAACACCATCCGCATGTCGTCTCTGACAGCCGACGGCGGTCCGAATCTCGATTATCTCCGTACAGAGCTCACGGATGAGCCGGTGCCGGACTTCTACACCAAGCCTGCTGATCCGATCACCCCGACCGGCGGCAAGACCACGGTTTACATCGCAGGCGACTCCACAGTACAGACCTACAACCAGCGTGCCCGTGAGCAGAACGGCGGCCCGATCCAGGGCTGGGGCGCATTCCTCGGTGACTACATGACCGAGAATGTGACCGTTGCGAACCACGCACTCGCAGGACGCTCCTCCAAGAGCTTCTACGATCAGGGCAGACTCCAGACGATCCTCGACAGCATCCAGAAGGGCGATTACCTGATGGTGCAGTTCGCGATCAACGATGCCGGCAAGTCCAATGCAGAGCGTTATGCGCCGACCTGCGGCAACGTGGACAATCCTGCATCCGGTTCCTATGAGTGGTACATGACGCAGTATATCAAGGGCGCACAGAAGAAGGGCGCGACACCGATCCTCGTGACAACCACACTCAGCGCCAAGTCCTACTCCAACGGTAAGTTCACGACAAGCTATGACAACTACCGCGACGCATGCAAGAAGCTTGCCGCGAAGTATAAGTGCCCGTGCATTGATCTGAACCAGCTCATGTGCGATCACTACAACAAGGTGGGCTACAACACGGCTTGCAGCTATCACATGGCAGCTGTCGTACAGGGCAGCACCGACCAGACGCATTTCAATGATGACGGTGCGAAGGTCATTGCAGGGCTCGTGGCAAATGCAGTCAAGGGTCTGAATATCGGACTTTCCGCAGAGGTCAAGTAACAAAATGATCCCCGGTGCTCCGCGCATCGGGGATCTGTGTTTATTTCGGACCCATACCGGGGAGATAGTCGATGAGCTCCAGTCCGGTTTCCTCGGCAAGCTCCTGACAAACATCCACGCCGGTTCGTCCCAGCAGCTTTTCAGGCTGATGCGCATCGATGCCGATAATCGCCTTGCATCCGAACTCGGCAGCAATTTTCAGGAATGCCCGGCTGGTGTAATGCCGCTCGATACCGATACAATTGAGCTCGACAGGCATATCATGTGCCTTGATACATGCGCACAGCTTCGCATAGCCCTCGCGGTAGATCGCCGGATCGAGCATGCCCATCAGATCCGGGTGCGCCAGATATTTGTAGCGTCCGGTTTCGACACCGACAATGCAGCTTTCTACATATTCCCTGAAATAGGGCGCCTGTACCCGCGGTACGACACGTCCACAGTACACAGTTTCCGGCTCGCGGGATGTGTAATGCTGCCCCATGATCTGGTAATCGACCGGGTAATCCGCCAGAAACTTGTCCTGCGCATCCAGCAGCTCCGGGATAAACTCGCTCTCAAAGCCGATGTAAATCGTAATGTCGTCCTTGTACTCGTCGCGGAGCTTCGTCAGGCTCGAAAAATACCCGTCCACCTCCTGAAGTCTCATCCGAATAGGGGATTCGTAGCCGTCCGGGAAAACCCAAGGACAGTGGTCAGAAAAGCCCAATACTTTCATGCCGGCTTGAATTGCGTTTTCGACGTATTCGCGGTCCTCTCCTATGGCGTGCCCGCAGCGGGCGGTATGCGTGTGATAATTGGCTAACATCTGGCATCGTCCTTTCGATACGTTCTATTTCTATTATACAGGAGAATCCCGGGTTTGTCAAATTCTGATTCGTACAATATAGCCAAATCACAGATCAAATATTTGTACAGTATTACTCCATAATTATCCGTTTTCCCATTCGTACTAAGGGACAGAAGGGCAGGGAGCCCAAGCAAGAAGGAGGAATCATGTATGAAACAGTTTAATCATAGAGCAATGATCGCAGCGCTTGCCGCCATGGTGATGCTGACATCCACCGCTTGCGGCAGCAAAACAAACGAAGAAGTTAACACCAAAGCTCCCGCAATCGCAGATGCGGCACCCGCTGCAGAGGGCGCACCGGAAGCTGGATTGTCACCTGAAGCGCCGGAAGCAAAGGCAGATGCAGACTATGCAGGAGCAGCCGAGGATGATGCCGCTGCGCCCCCCGCAATTTATGCCGAGCGTGAGGCAATGGCAGATGGAGTGGTAGAACCGCCTATTGAGCCGGTCACAGAGGTTGTGACAGCAAACCCGGAAATCGGTGTGCTGACCGCAGGTGAGTGGCGCGACCACGATAACTGGGGATTCTTCTCCAATCTCGTCAAGGCAGGCACGATCGGATTCCCGAGCTTTGGCATTGACCCGTGCCATCGCGTGTCCGTCGATCTCAAGGATGCATCCGACCAGCCGCTTGCCAATGCTAATGTGACACTTCTGGACAAGGACGGCAAGGAGCTCTGGAAATCCGTGACGGATAAGAGCGGCAAGGCATATCTCTTTGAGATGAACGGCACACACGGAACATCCGTCAAGGCGGTAACCGGCGCTGCCGAGGTGATAGTAGATGTTCCGGCATCGACGGACGGCACACAGGGCGGTGCGGCAGCATGTACAGACCGCGCTGTCGCCGTGAAGCTTGATTCTGCTGCAACCGTGCTTTCCAAGACGCAGATCATGTTCATCGTGGACACAACCGGTTCCATGAGCGATGAGATGCTCTATCTCCAGAAGGATTTCACGTCCATTGCGGATGAGGTTGGCGACGCGAATACGCAGTATGCGGCGCTGTTCTACAAGGACGAGGGTGACATCTATGTGACCCGCGGAGAGGGATTCACGTCTGATGTAAATGCAGTCAAGAAGCAGCTCAATGCCGAGGTCGCAGACGGCGGCGGTGATACGCCCGAAGCAGTTGCTGAGGCATTCACGGAAGCGTTTGCCAAGGAAAACTGGCAGGATGATGCGGTCAAGGTTGCATTCCTGATCTACGATGCACCGCCGCATGACGGCAAGGATGTGGAGCTGGAAAACGCGATCCGTGCAGCATCCGAAAAGGGAATCCATCTCGTTCCGGTCGTATCCTCGAACGGATCGCGGGAGACGGAGCTGTTCGGACGCGCCTGCGCAATCTGCACAAACGGCAGCTATGTCTTCCTGACGGATGATTCCGGCGTGGGCGGTTCTCACCTCGAACCGATCATCGGTGACTATGAGGTCGAGAAGCTGCATGACATCATTGTGCGTATTGTCCGGAACTATAAGCAGTAATTCCATCAAAGCATGATAAAACGGAGCAGACTGAAAAGGCTGCTCCGTTTGTTTTAGTTTACGATGACTGTTGCCGTGACAGTATGTCCGGGAAGCTCCGCCGCCGGACTCAGATTGATGATCGGCTGTAGATCTGCCCCGAACATCACGCGGCCGACGTGCGTATGACGGCACGGATCGTAAAGCGGATCCTTGTTGTACGTCCCGCAAGCCTGATAAGCGTGCTCTGCGGGGCGTGCATGGTAGATAATGAGCCAATCGCCGTTTTCATCCTTCACAAAGCTGTTGTGTCCCGGACCCGATTCGCCCTGTAGATTGCCCGTGCAAAGCACCGGATGATCGAGCTTTGTCCAGCTCTTGGTATCCATCAGATCATCCGTATCATACGCTTCGAGCCGTCCGACACAGTATTCGGATCCTGTGCCCGATGCGGAGAAGAATACATACACCTTGTTATTCGCCTTTAATACCGCAGGTCCTTCGTTCACACGGTTGTGAACGAGCTCCCAGGGATATTCAGGCTTCGTGAGCAGAATCGGCTTGGAAATGAGCTTGTTGGGCGCGGCAGGGTCGATCTCCGCCATGAACAGGGAAGAATCTCCCTTGATCTCCGCCCAGATTACATAATGCTTGCCGCGGTTCTCGAAGTAGGTCATGTCCAGTGAGAAGCCGGCGAAGGAGTCTTTGTCGCCGGCGGACGCCTGCATCTGACCGAGCTCCGTCCATTTTCCCGTGCAGGGTTCGCCGTCGCACTTGAGCACATAGGGACGGATCGCCCATACATTATTGCTGGCACCTGCCGCAAAGAAGATGTACCAGCTTCCGCCGATGAAATGCATCTCCGGCGCCCAGATGTGCTTGGCGAGGATGCCGCTGGGATGCGCCTTCCAGATGACCTGCTCCTCCGCATCGGCAAGCCCCGCAACCGTTCGGCTCCGGCGCAGCACAATGCGGTCATAGCCCTTGTCCACGCTCCCGTAGGCGGGGTAGGATGCCGTGAAATAGTACCACCCGTTGCCGTCGGAGACGATATAGGGATCGGCGCGTTCACGGATCAAGGGCGATGCATAGGTATCCGATGTACCTTTGACGGTACCGCTGACCGTGTAGACACCCGGTTTTGACTGATCGATCTTGGCAAGATCCTCCGCATCCCATGTAACAGGGAACTGTGCGGTCATGCCGCCGGTATAGCTGACACCAACCGTTTCCGGCATGGTGAAGCTCTCACGGTCCACACGCATCGTAATCGTATCGAACCCGGTGCTCTTTGCTGTAGCACCGGCGGACGGGAATGCATTCACCAGCGCCTCATACTGGTCATTCGTGATCGGGATGACATAGCCGTGACGCGGCGTGAAATCGAAGCTGTAGCCGCTGCGGGGGACTGTTGTGAAGTTTTCAAGATCCGTCGTCTCCTGCATCACATAGTAGCCGTTGCCGTAGGCGTCGGACATCATGACCCACTTGTCGGTGCCAAGGATCGGATAGATATTGGGACCCTCAACGCCCACACCATCCTGCGAGACCTCTTTGATCTCCTTCCATGGACCGGCGGCATGGTCTGACGTCGCGAGACAGATGCCCTTGGTCGTTTCGTCCTTGTAGTACATGTAGTACTTGCCGTTCTGGAAGATAATGTCAGAGTCGATTGCATCGTGTCCGCTTGCCGGGGCAAAGAGGAGTTTTGGCTCTGTGTCGAGCTTTTTGAGATCCTTGCTGTATGCATAATACATGATCGTGCGGTCATCCCGTCCGGGAACACGCGCCGCAAAATAGATCATGTAGGACTGCTGTTCGGGATCATAGATCGCCTGCGGTGCCCATGCACGATCCGCACCTTGCATGATCGGTGAAGCATTGGCAATCTTGATCGATGTCTCGTCAAACCAATGCACGAGATCCGTCGATTTCGCGCTGAGAATATCCCGGTTGCTGTTCCAGCCGAGGGCGGATTTCATGTCGGTTGCCAGCATGTGATACAGCCCGTCCTCGCCTTTGAAGATGTAGGGGTCACGCAGACACTTGGTGCCGACACTGGACTGCCAGACTGCATTTCCGGAATTGAGCGCCGTGAAATGATACCCGTCGAGACTCACCGCATAGGAGAGCCGTTCCTGCTCCGGCGCATTGCCGAGGAAATACGCGAACAAGTATGCCGTTTCCTGTTTTTTGTAGGGAATGGAGCAGTTCTGGTCGATCCCGGCTTCCATGCCGTGGAGGAATCGGGTCAGCATCACCAGATCATTGACCGTCGCATGGCCGTCCCCGTTCAGATCGGCAATGGCTTCCTCTGCCTTGTCCATGGAGCCGAGCAGCCCGCGCTGCATCAGTGCCCGGTCGAAGGTATCCACCACGCCGTCATGATCCAGATCGCCGCGGACAAACGTATAGGCATTGTCCACAGGGCGGATGTACCACTTCTGACCCTCGCCCTTCCAGTAGTCCCATTGGTCGATATTCGCGCCGTTTTCGTAGCTGATGTCATAGACATCGAGCGCCGCCTTGCCGGAGCACTCTGCGGTGATGTAGTAGGCATCATCCGTGCGGTGCAGAATGAAATGCTGTGCGGGTGTATCCTCATAGGGCGCGAGGGAGATGTTATTGCCGTTCTTGGAATCGCCGCCCTCGACCGTGAGAGCACGACCGTCAGCCGAGAGGATCTTGCACATGCCGTTGGTCGTGGCAAAGATGCGCCACGTCTGGGAATCACCGTCCTGCTTTTCCCATTGCAGGACATTGCCGTCCTCGCCAGCGGTCATGAATTTTCCGCTGAGGCGAGACATAATGGTATAATCCGCGCCGCTGAGGACATCCCTCGCAGTATCGGCATAGGCTGCACCTGCCGGAAGTATGCCGGCAGTGCAGATAAGCCCCATCAGTACAGCAGTCAGAGCTGCCGTTTTTCTGTGTTTCATCATGATTACCCACTTTCTGTCAGGATAGCAGCAGCTTCTTGAAGGCGCCGAGGTCGAATACATCGACCGCGCCGTCGCCGTCAAGATCTGCGATGGTGAACTGCTCCGCATTGAAGCCAGCCAGATTATGGATATACTTTGTCAGAAGCACCAGATCCAGCACATCGCACTTGCCGTCGAAATTCAGGTCGCCCTTGACGGAGTTCTCCGGGATCGCCAGTGCAATTCTGTCAATGGAGGGTGCATCGCCCTGATCGTTGTAAAGCTTGATCGTATTCTTGCCTGCGTTCAGATCCACTTCAATATTGACAGCACGCAGACCTGTCCAGTCGTTCTTGTTTGCGTAGCAGTTATCAATCTTCTGCGCAAACTTGCCGTTTACGTCCACCTTGAGGGAACGCGGGGTACCGGAGATGTAGTA
>ONEQ01000136.1 GCA_900316885.1 uncultured Eubacteriales bacterium
CAAATCTATGATTTGGTGCTGATCGCTTATGCAGAGCAAGGAAAAGATGGGGTACAGATGACGTGCTGAGCCGTCAGGCGGTCTTTGTGCGGTGTTGCCCTAAGCAATAATTATGCTGCTCGGAAGCGATCGTCAGACAGCCGGACCGGAGAATGTACCCCAATGCAGTTTGCATGATTCTGCTGGAAGGAGCAGAGCTTTTCTCATAAAATGACACCATCAATACAGCAGATCGTCACAGGTCTGCTTAACTGAAGCTTGCGAGGTGCAGCATGAATCACGAACAAAAATATCTGGAAATCCAGAACGAACTCCAGGATAAGCTCACGCAAACAGACAGTCCGGTTCTCTCTGAACTGCATACTGTAGCCGGCGTCGATCTTGCCTATTGGAAGAACGAGGACGGAACGGAATCTGCTGTCTGCTGTATCGTTGTGCTGGATGCGCAAATGCATGCGATTCTTGAAAAGCGTCAGTACAGCGGAAAAATTGAAGTTCCGTATGTTCCGGGATTTCTTGCTTTCCGCGAACTGCCGCTGGTAATGAAAGCAGTCGGGCTTTTAGAGAACAAACCGGATCTTTATGTGTTCGATGGCAACGGTTATCTCCATCCGCGGCATATGGGGATTGCATCCCATGCTTCGTTCTATCTGGATGCACCGACGTTCGGCATCGCTAAAACGTATTTCCGTGTGCATGAGGATGCTTTCTATGATGAACCGGGCGAGGAACCCGGCAGTTATTCTGATATTACAGTCGGGGGAGAGGTTTACGGCAGAGCGCTTCGCACACATAAGGGTGTCAAGCCTGTGTTTGTTTCTGTCGGGAATCAGATCACACTGGATACTGCGTGCAGGCTCGCAATGTCATTCGTTACGAAGGAAAGCCATATCCCGTTACCGACACGACTTGCTGACCTGGAAACGCATATCGCAAGAAAGGCAATTCTCGAATCTGTACCGGAGGATCTCACATGAACATTCTCATTTGTATCGATGCATTCAAGGGGAGCCTCTCCTCGATGGAAGCAGGAAATGCCTGTGCTGCGGGGATCCGGCGCGTGTTCCCGGATGCGGCAATCACCATCCGTCCGCTTGCCGACGGAGGCGAGGGGACAACGGAATCACTTGTTTCCGGTCTGCACGGTGAATACCGGACGGTGACGGTTTCTGATCCGCTGGGAAGACCCATTCCGGTGCAGTACGGAATTCTTCCCGATGGAACTGCCGTCATCGAAATGGCGGCTGCATCCGGCTTGCCGCTGCTTGCGGAATCGGAACGCAGCCCGATGAAAACCACCACATTCGGTTTCGGGGAAATGATCCGTGATGCGATAAAAGCCGGATGCCGGAATTTCATTCTTGGCATTGGCGGGAGCGCGACCAATGACGGCGGTATCGGCTGTCTGCAAGCACTGGGATTTGATTTCCTTGATGCAGACGGCAAGCAGGTTCCGTTCGGTGCGGAAGGAGCTGCGCAGATTGCGGCAATTTCAGAAAATGAAGTGATGCCGGAATTGCGGGACTGCACGTTCCATGTTGCCTGTGATGTGAAGAATCCGCTCTGCGGGGAATCCGGATGCAGTGCCGTGTTTGCACCGCAGAAGGGTGCGGATGCTGTTATGATTGCGCAGATGGACGCTGCACTTTCCGAATTTGCCAGGCTTACAAAATCATACCATCCCGAAGCGGATGCGGATTTCCCCGGTGCCGGTGCAGCAGGCGGTCTTGGATTCGGTCTGATGTCCTATCTGAACGCATCATTGGAACCCGGTGTGGAACTGATTCTGCAGGAAACCAGCATCGAAGGAGCGGTGAAAGCCGCTGATTACGTCATTACCGGAGAGGGCTGTCTTGATGCTCAGACTGCGATGGGAAAAGCACCCATTGGGATTGCGCGGCTTGCAAAGTTCTATGGAAAACCTGTGATTGCGTTCAGCGGAGCAGTCCGTGCAGGTGCAGAACAGTGTCATCAGGCGGGAATTGATGCATACTTTCCGATTCTGCGGCGGATAGAGTCTTTGGAAGATGCGATGCAGCCGGATCATGCTGCACGGAATCTGGCGGATGCTGCTGAGCAGGCGTTCCGGCTCTTGCAGTGTGTGTTGCATATTTGATTAAGAGGTAGGGTGAAAAATGAATATCAAACGTATTAATGAACCAGATAACAGAATAGACAGCTTTATCAATGAAGAGTTTTCGGCTTATGCTTTACAGAGTCATGTTGACTTGAATTATCATGAATTCTGTTTTATTGCCGAAAGCGATGCGGGTGAGATATTAGGCGTTATTACAGGCCGTGCGTATTATAATGAGGTGCATATTGGCGATCTGATTATTCATAAGGATCACAGAAGATGCAAATTGGGAAGTAAGCTTGTTGCAGCAGTTGAGGATGCATTTCAAAATGCGGGATATGATAAAATAACGCTTACAACCTTTGGATTTCAGGCGCCGGAATTCTATCAGAAGCTTGGGTATCAGGTTGAATTCATCCGGGAAGATAAAGATCCGAAATTATGCAAGTATTTTTTGTCAAAGTCAATGCACTGACGGCGTCCCAATGGTCACTTCACCGGATTCATGAGCGAACGGGAAGCTTGCCCTCCTCTGTCCGCATGCAGCCGCAGGGAACATAATCGGGCTGCATCATAAGAGAAAGCCTCTCTTCTGTCAAAGAAGAGAGGCGCTTTGTAATTCAGAGCTTTTCAAGCGGAATCCAGATGTAACTGAGCGTATCCTCCGGCTTTTCCGCAGGCGGCATATAGATCTCAATGGAGTACTGCCCCGCGAGTTTGTAGTCCTTCAGAGACGGCAGCCATTCTGACCAGATCGCAGTGTTGACACGCTGAAGACTGTCCGGCAGAGGTCCGCGGCAGACGAACTGCGCCCACAGACTGGCAGGAATCTGGTAGACCCCGCACCCGTCCGGGATGTCCTCCCACGGCTTGTAGAGATCAGCGATCCAATAGTCAAACTCCTTGCCGGCGACATCCACGCAGAATCCGAACATACCCGTGATGCCCCGCTTGTCCTTCGCCCATTCTGCCCAGAACTTCGGGATTTCCTGATAGCTTGTGTCCGAGTTGAAGCGCCTTTTAAAGCCGACAACCGTAAATGCCGCTTTCTTCTCAATACTGTAGTCTAACATAGTACCACCCTCCAATGTGATTTTGATATGCAGAGGAGCAAGAGAACGCAGATTTGCACCCGGCTCACGCGCCTGAGACGGTGTGATACTCTTATGATACCACGTTTGGAAAATCTATGCCCGACTTTCCTTGCGCTCTTTTTCCGGTCGATGCAGCTCGCACAGCCGATGCTGATCTTGCGGCAGCCGTGCCGCTGCTAATGAATTGACAACTGCGGAAAAAAACGGTATAATGAATATGCCTTATAATAAGGCTGTGACCGAAAAAGCTGCAGAAGTGTCTGTATCAATCCAAAATGGAGGAACAAAGCATGAATAAACGAAAGTCAAAAAAGAAAGTTGTGCTGCTCATTGTGATCTGTCTTTTGCTGTTGCTTGCCGGCGGCTGGTGGGCTTTCTCGGTAAGCATTTACAACGACAATTTCAACAGGCGTTTTGAGACCTTTGAACCCTATAAGCTTTATGTTGAAGATTACGAGGGGCTGTCATGCTCAGAGTATTCCTTCACCTCTGACAAAGGGCAGAAGCTGCAGGGCTATTGGTACAGTGCAGGCGATGAGCAGAAGGGTATCATTGTGATGGCGCACGGATTTGGTGCGGGGCACAATTCTTACATGGAGTGCGCAGACTTCTTTGCCAGGAACGGATACTATGTGTTCGCTTATGATGCTACCGGCAATGATCGGAGTGAGGGAGATGGTGTCGGCGGTATTCCGCAGGGTGCGGCAGACCTTGACCATGCGATCTCTTTTGTTGAGGAAAGCGGCAATTTTCCGCAGTTACCCATTGCTTTGTTCGGACATAGCTGGGGCGGATACAGTGCCTGCAGTGTACTGACATATCATCCCGAGGTCAAAGCGGTCATTGAATGTGCAGGTTGCAACCGTTCTTCTGACCTGTTTGAAGCGGGCGGCAAAAAGCAGGCAGGTGATGTCATCTATACCATGATGCCGTTCATCAGGATTCATGAGCGGATTCATTACGGAAAATATGCTTCCAATACGGCAATGGACGGCTTTGCCGCAAGCGATGCAGCAGTCATGATCGTTCACAGCGCCGATGATACTGTTGTGCCGATTGAATACGGTTACGATGTGTATTATGAAACATATCAGAATGATCCGCGGTTTTTGTTTATGCGATTGGAGAACATGGGGCATAATTATGTTTTCAATGATACCACGTATATCGATGCGTTCAACGCCGAATTTGACAAATGGCGTGAAACACTTGATTATGACTATCAGGCAAAGGAAAACAAAGAGCGCTTCAAGGCTGATAAAGCAGAATATATCCGTAAAAACCTCGACAGACACAAATGGTGCAACAGCTTGAATCCAGAGATGTTTGACAGCTTTTTGCGCTTTTATGATGAACATATCAGCACGTCTTAAAAGCACATGCTTGTGTTATACAGGCGTTTTGAAGAAACGGATGGCAAATACTGCGCCGTGCGGATTGCGGTTGAATGCTTTCAGACTTCCGTCCTGTGCGGAAATGACTTTTTTGGCAAAAGCAAGCCCGATGCCGTAGCCGTTCTTGACATAATCGGAGGAACGTTAGAAGCGCTCGAAGATATGCGGCAATTCCGTTTCGGGGATACCCTCGCCGGTGTCGGCAATGGAGATATTGGAGGAGATGACGTTCCCGCTCGATGTGATCGTGATCGTTCCGCCCTTCGGCGTATCCTCGATGGCATTTTTCAGCAGGTTGACGATCGCCTCGGAGGTGTAACGCAGATCACCGATCAGTTCCGGTTCGCCGTTGATCTCTGCCCGGATTTCCACGCCCTTCAGCTCTGCCGTGACAGATACGGTATCAACGGATTGCTCGATCAGCTCACGGCAGAAAACGGTATCCTTCGCAAAGCTGACGGCATCCGCCTCGATTCTTGACAGACTCAGCATCGTCTCGATCAGCCATTTCATGCGGGCAAGCAGCTCCCGTGTGCCGAAGGGCTTGCCGATGTAGTCATCTGCGCCGATCTCAAACCCGTCGACCGTGCAGGCTTCATCTGCCGATGCCGTAATGAAGATCACGGGCGTATCCTTCTGCGCCTTGATCGTGCCGCAGACGGAATAGCCGTTGCCGTCCTTCAGCGAAATATCCAGAAGCACGCAGTCGAAGCCGTTTTCTTCAAACAGGCGCAGAGCGTCCCTCTGTCCGCTGGCATGGTCGATGGTATACCCCTCCGAATTGAGGAACCGCATCAAAATTCTGGCAAGCTGTTCATCGTCCTCGACCAGTAGAATTTTTGGCATGGCGTTCACCTCACGCTTTTTATCATTATAGCATAAAACACGCTGCAATGCAAGCGGACGGCAGGAATATCGTCCGGATATTTTGTCTGCCGCCAGTGCGTATCACAGCTGCCGCAGGAATTCTCACGTGAAAACACTTCACAGCCTGTTCCTGGGTCTGGTTTTGATAAGAATCATCATTGAATCCGCAGCCCGGACGGTCGGGACAGGCTGTACATGAGCAGGGTTTTCACCTCTTGACGATCCTCTCAAAACGTGCTATAATGTGCTTACAATCTAACTGCAAAGGAGATCAGGTTTATGCCGCCACCCGGAGGAAGACTCGGACCGGGCTATCTGTCCGAGGAAGAAAAAAAGAACCGTCCCAAAGTCACTAAGGAATTGCTTCTGCGCATCTTTTCGTACCTGAAGCCCTACTGGAAGCAGATGTCACTCGTGCTGCTTTCGATTCTGATTTCTGCCATACTAATGCTGATGCCATCTGTTCTGACAGGCGGTATCGTGGACGAGGGACTCATTGCCCGCAATCTCAACAAGCTGATTTTCTATATTCTGCTGTCATTCGGTGTGACGCTTCTGGCGAATCTCATCGGAATTCTGGAAAGCTACCTCAACACATGGATTGCGCAGCATATCACGTATGATATGCGCAACGCGATGTACCGGCACCTGCAGCGAATGCCGCAGCGTTTCTTTACCTCGAACAATCAGGGCGACATCATCACCCGCATGACAAGTGACATTTCCGGTGTCCAGCAGGTGATTACCGGGACCCTGACAAGCATCCTTTCCAATTCCATCACGCTGGTTACCGCGCTGGTCATCATGTTCCGTGAGAACTGGCTGCTTGCACTGGTCGGCGTAATGATCGTTCCCCTGTTTGCGCTTCCAACACGCAGTGCCGGAAAAACACGCTGGTCGATCACCAAGGAATCACAGGCATGCAGTGATGAAATCAACGGCATCCTGAATGAAACCTTGTCAGTCAGCGGTCAGCTTCTGGTCAAGCTGTTCGTCATGGAACAGCGGGAATATGAACGGTATGA
>ONEQ01000096.1 GCA_900316885.1 uncultured Eubacteriales bacterium
CGTTCGCCGCCGGAAAGATGTCCGCCAGAACCGCCGCAGACGGTCTGATAGCCATTTTCAAGGGACATAATAAAATCGTGGCATCCGCATTTCTTTGCTGCTTCCATGACTTCTGCATCGCTTGCGCCCTCTCTGCCCATGCGGATATTATCCATAACGCTTTTGTCAAAGAGATAATTTTCCTGCGAGACATACGCCACATACTTGTTATAATCCGAAAGCGTCATATCCTTGATATTCACGCCGCCGATCGTGATCGCACCGGAATCCACATCCCATAGAGATGCGATCAGCCTTGCAATTGTGGATTTTCCCGAACCGGACGGACCGACCAGTGCATTGACCGTACCGTCTGCGATCTCCATGCTGATGCCGTGCAGGATCTCCGTATCCTGATAGGAAAAGCGCACATTTTGCAGGGAGATCCCGTATCCGTCCGGTGTGCCATTGCTAACCGCAGGACGCACCAGATCCTTTTCATCCATCACATCCGCCATATCGCTGACGATCTCACCGATCCGCGATATATCATCCGCATAGCCGAACACGGTCACAAGCGGTGCAACCGTTCCGAATGACAGAATAATCAGCACGATCAGGTCTGACGGTGCAAGACTGCCGTTCATGCAATAATACACGCCGGAAGGCAGTAATCCGAGCATTGTTGCGGGAAAGCACGCCATGCCGAAATTCTGCCAGAAATTCTGGCTCTGCATCCAGTCGATGAAGCAGTCTGCGCCTTCTTTTGCGGCTTTCACAAATTTCCCGTAGGATGTTTTGCTCTGCCCGAACGCCTTGATGACTTCAATTCCGCCGATATACTCAACAGTCGCAGCATTTAGGGCCTTGGTCTTTTTGATCGTGTTGGGATAATATCTCGGCGTGGATGCCATCATGACGGTAAATGCAACCATGCCGGCAGGAATACAAATAAGCTGCCAGAGTCCCACACGCCAGTCAATGCTCATCATATAGACGAACATCGCAATTGCGCCGATGATATTTGCTGTGAACTCCGGCACAACATGAGCCAGTGTCGGCTCGACCTGATCCGCTCTGTCGCAGATGATATTTTTGTATTCGCCGGAAGAACGCGCCTGAACCGCACCGAGCGGCATGGTGTTCAGTTTTTTCAGCAGTTTTTTGCGTGCATTGCCGATCAGACCGAAGGTAGCTCCGTGCGAGGAATAGGTCGAAAAGCCGTGAAATGCATATCGCAGCAGCCAGAGGATCCCGATCTGTATGCCGCGTTGTAAATAGAAATCCATGTCATGTCCGCCGGCAACAAGCTCCCGTATCAGGGCAGCAAGGCAGATATAGGAAAGCAGCATACACGCAACGCCGAGCAGCGCCAGAAGCACGCTCATCAGGTAGATGCCGCGTTTTCCTTTTGTGAAATCCCACAGCCAGCTGAACGTGTTTTGGTTCAGCACAGGCTGTGCAGCGGTTTGTTTTTCTTCTTGTCTCATCCGTGTTCCTCCTTGTTCAAGTCAGCTTTCGCTAACTTTGCTTTATGGATTTGCCCCGCCGCGGAAGCGGGGCGAATTCCCGTTCAGATACCGAGCCATGTTTTCCATGCCGGCGTAAAAAAGGATTCGAGCGTTTTGGCATAGTGCAGGGCTTGTTCCTTGTCAAGACCGTGAATCAGCGGCTGAAAAAAAGACTCCGCATAAGCTGTAGACAGCAGATGAAATTCGGTGCTGTCAAAATCATTTACTCGACCGCCGTTTGCTTTGATCTCATCCAGAAAACGCAGCGTTGCTTCCTCTTCGAGTTTTGCGACCTCATGTTTGAAATCCTCATAGCGTGTTCCCACAGAGCACAGAATCAGCAGCCTGAATTCGTCCAGATGGCTGTAGATATACTCCATCACACGGACAGCTTCTCCCTGATTTTCCCATTCTTTCGCAGCGGCTTCATCCATGTAGGCGGATTCGATCGAATGATACAATGCATAGAACCCTTGCATCGCAGGCTCAACAAGCGATTCAAAAAGCGCTTCTTTGCTTGCAAAATGCTTATACAGTCCGCCGACCTGAATCTGTGCTTCTGCTGCAATGCGCCGCAGGGAGGCATCATTGTATCCATATGTCAGAAATTCTTTTTTTGCCGCTTCGATGATTCGTTTATGGCTTTCTGTTTTGTCTCTGGGCATTAATTTCGCTCCTCTCTGTAAGTGAACATCGTTCAAGAACCTCTATTAGTATACACCGTTCACTGAAATTTGTCAAGAGGGTTTTGAAAATTTTTTAGGTGCGCTTGACAAATGCCGTTAAATCTGCTATAATTCATTTAGCGACCAATCTTATAAAAACCGTCGCTATATAATTACAAAACAGTCGCAAGGAGGATACGATGTCACCAAAGATATTTTCTATCGCAGAAAAAGAACAGCTCAAAGAAACCATGTTTTACGCCGGGCTGGAGCTTCTGAAGGAACACGGCATGACGCATATGTCCGTGGAAAAGATCACTGCTGCCGCCGGAATCGGCAAGAGTACATTCTACAATTTCTTTCTGACAAAGGAAGATTTTGTCTTGCAGCTCATCGAATTCAACCGCAGCCGATTCTGGAACGCAGTCAAAGAGATGCTTGGAGAACGGGAAAAGCTCACTGTTTCAGAGAGTAAACAAGTGCTGCGGGAAATCATCAACAACAATGACAGTGTGTATCAGTATCTCACACCGGAAGACGAGAAAAAGCTGGCGGATGCGATGCCGGAAAAGGGGATGGCAGATATTGACGAGGAAACAGAAACGCTGAACCGGCTGTTTGCGATGTTCGAGGGCGTCCGCGCGGATGCCGACCATGCAGTCATATCGAATCTGCTGAAAATTCTGGCAATGACCGCCGAAAACCGGACGATGCTGCACGAAAGCGGCTATCATCGCACGCAGGAGAAGCTGTTCGACCTGCTGTTTGACTGCGTGTTTGAGGAGGGTCAGCATGAATAAAGAGCCAAAGAAAAAAGAGGGTGTCGCAGACGCATGGAGCTTGCTGGCACGAAAAAAACCGGACTGACCGCCGCCTGCACACTGTCAGTTCTGTCAAGCGTGTGCAAAATCATCCCGTTTTTTACAATCTATGAAATTCTGAAAAAGCTGATTCAAAGCTATGCGGCAGGCGGCAGATTATCGTTCGCGGATGTCAGGACACTGGTAATCCTGACGGCGGTCAGCGCCGTGCTTTACGGTGTTTTTGCTTATGCTTCGGCAATGCTGTCACATGGTGCAGCATTCGATATTCTCTACGAGCTTCGTATGAAGCTGATGGAGAAAATGGGGCGTATTTCGTCGGGGTATTACACCGCGAACACGCGGGGCTCGATCAAAAAGCTGCTGATCGAGGATGTGGAGCAGATCGAAGTTTTCATTGCACACAGTATGTGTGAGGTCGCCGCCGCGATCGCGACACCGCTGCTCACAATTGTTGTCTTGTTTATTGTAGACTGGCGGCTGACGCTTGTTTCGCTGCTGCCAATCATCTGCTCCTTTGTGATACTCGGCATGGCGCTCAAAAAGCCCGACGGCGCAAAGCATCAGCAGAATATGGCAGATGCGAAGGCAAAAATGGAGGGCACAATCGTTGAGTACATTCACGGAATGTCTGTCATCAAGATTTTTGGCGGCACGAAAAATGCGTTTAAACGCTACGAGACAGACCTCAACGATTTTACAAAAGCTGTCCATGATACAGCCTATTACAACGCAAACGGTATGGGGCTGTATTACGCATTTTTCGGCGCACAAGTGTTATTTTTGCTGCCCGCGGCGATCATCATGCTGAACCATGCTGCAAGCTATACCGAGGTTTTGCCCAAAATTCTGTTCTTTCTCGTGATCTGTGCCGGACTGAAAGAGCCGCTTGAAAACATGATGAATGTATCCATTGACAGTACGAAAATCAATGTAGGACTGAAACGCATTGATGACTTGCTGGCAGAACCGGAAATTACACTTGTCGGAAGCGGAAAACAACTGACGGCATATGATATATCGTTTGAAAATGTGTCGTTTGCCTATCCGGGCAGCGGCATTAACGCTTGCAACGAGGTTAGCTCCCGCTTACCACAAGGAAGCTGCAATGCGCTGGTCGGTCCCTCCGGCGGCGGAAAATCGACGATAGCACAGCTTCTGCTGCATTTTTACGAGGTAAACACGGGCGAGATCAGAATCGGCGGCGTGAATATCAACGAGGTCACACATGCCGAGCTTGTCAAAAACATCGCTTATGTATTTCAGGATTCGTTTGTGTTCCATGATACGATCGAGAATAACATTCGCATGGGCAATGAAACGGCGAGCTTTGAACAGGTCAAAGCTGCGGCAATCGCTGCCAATATCCATGAGACGATCATGGCACTTCCGGACGGCTATCAGACGGTTGTTGCGGACAATACCGGACTTTCCGGCGGTGAAAAGCAGCGCATTGCAATCGCAAGGGCGATGCTGAAAAATGCGCCGATCATCGTACTTGATGAGGCGACCACCTATGCCGATGCCGAGAATGAAGCGAAAATTCAGGAGGCGTTTTCTCGGCTTTCCAAGGGCAAAACAGTCATCATGATCGCACATCGGCTCAGGACAATTCAGAATGCGGACAATATTCTAGTAATGAATGAGGGACATCTGGAAGCAGTCGGCAGACATGATGAACTGATGCAGTCGTGTGCGCTCTACCGTGATATGGTAACGGCAAACGAGCGCCGTGATACATGGACAATGCGAAAGGAGGTGCAGTCAAATGCATCGTGAAAAGCTCATAAAATGGTGGAATATCATCACATATGGTGACAGCGGCAAATACACAAAATTCATCGCATGGCTGTTTTTGGACAGCTTTGTCGCGTCGATTCCGTCAAGCGTACTGATGATCGCCGTATATTACTTGTTAGCACCTATTCTTGACAGCACAAAAGCTTATGAACAAAAGCCGTTCTGGATTCTGGTCGGGATTCTGCTGCTACAAACGGTCGTCTATGCGATTGTCCGCAGAAAATCTTATCTCGATATCTGCGTCGGTCACGTATCAGCGCAGCAAAATGAAAAGCTGCGGCTCGGTGATAAGCTGAAAACGCTGCCGATGGGTTATTTTGCAACGCATGATGCAGGAGAGCTTTCCACGCTGTTGATGCGTAATTATGAGGAGATTGAGAACCTTTCGTCCAGCATTGTCGCAAACGGTGCAGTCATTGCAATACGTCTTTTAATTGCGCTGGTTGTGCTGAGTATCTTCAATGTGAAAATGATGCTGGCGATGTTCATTGTGATTCCGCTGGCGATTCCGTTTGCGGTCATCAGCTACAGGCGGGTTGCGCACACAAGCGCTGATCTGATCGCGATTCAGCAGCAGACCGCTGCGAATGTGATCGAGTATGCGGGCGGTATTACCACGCTGCAAGCTTTCGACCGCACTGGCAGCGCATTTTCCGGATTAAAAAACAGCTTTGCAAAGCTGCGGGACGATTCCAAACGGCAGGAAAAAGCGGGCAGTGCTGTGTCAATGTACGGCAGAGCGATCCTGTTTTCCGGCATTGCAAAACATTCAGAACTGCTCGAAAAGGGTGGAAAATATGCGGCGCTCTGGAAAAATCAGCAATGCGCCGGAGATTGGAAGCTGGCATAAGAATATGTTGCTAAAACGCTTGACAAAGAAAAAGCAATATGCTCATTAAACTTCGCAGTCGCACGCTTATAATATTTCAGCTTATCCGGGTCACCGTCCTCCATGAAAAATTCGCTCATGCGGTAATAGGCGATGGCAGGGGCGATGCGGTTTTCTTTGCAGGCGCGGTTTCCGAGTGAAATGAGCGCACGTTTCCAGTCGGCACTGCATCCACGCCCTCGGTTGTGTTCGCTTTGATGATCTCCGGAATGATCTCCTGCGCACTTTCCCAGAAGGACGGTGTTTCCGTCTGATCGGTCACATCAATGGCGGAGATGACACCGCCGGACACCGTGACAGAGACAGTCACATCGCCGTTTCTGCCCTCGGCAGTTCCGGTATATGTTCCGTCCTGATAAACCGGAGATGCCGCAAGCGGAACAGAATTTGTCAGGAGTGTAGATGTCAGAGCAGCACTAGAACACTCTTGGATTGTAGTCGGGATTTTTCATGTAGGTTCCTCATTTCACATATATTTGTATGGTTATTCACTGGTTAGCAAAAGCATACTAATTTTATTGTATCATGATTTCCAAACCGTGTCGATAGATATTTTGACTGCCGTCGATTATTTATTAAACGCAGCAAATTAGAGAAACCTAATCAGCTTCATGAATGATGATTGTTCTCATTCTGAAGGCATGTTTGGATGGATCGAATATTTGTTGAATTAGCGATTACATACTTTGCTTTCACAGATGGAATATCCTTGTACCAGAGGCTGCGTTTTGTAACAGTTATAAAAGTTAGCGATTACTGACTGTCTTAAAATAATTCTTGACAGAAATATGCGAAAGTGATATAATAAACTGGTGGATTTGATTTTGCTCAAGTTATCATATGCGGTTAGCGGAAACTGACATATTATAACGAGGAGATGAATATGGAAGAAAGCAGCATTCGCTTCTGCGGTGAAAGCGGCTGCGGAAAGTTCACATTGCTTCAATGCATAAGGGACTCAACTGGATCAAGCTCCTGCTGCATGAGCGCAGCGCCGTCTATATGGCTGAGTCTGTCCGCCTTTCTGCGGTATATGAACAGGCATTCCTGCGCTGCAGGATGAGGGATTTTCAAATTCATATCGAGCCAAGTGCGTTCCACGCCTATCCCTTTTTTACCTTCACACCGGAGGGATGACGGGGCGAGCAGCAGTTGATCGCATATCTGAAATGAGGGCGATGACACTGGATGATAGGATCATGAAAAGCCATGCAATATTTTGAATTCGGGCAGCACCACGAACGATTTCTACAGAAGATCAACAGAGCTCACAGCCATTCCAAACAGCAGGCTTCAAACAGAATTACCATCCTAAAGAAATGCTCCTTCTAAGCCTGATGATCGTGTGAAAAGCCGCGTGATGAGTAAAGCGCTTTCCGCAGCAGGTGCTGTTTTCGAGGCAAAATGGGATACACTCAGCTATTTGGTTTTCCTCGAAGAAAATGGATTTACGGTCAAAAACGCAAGACAGCTTGCCTCCACAATACCGATGCTAGATGCAGAGTGTGTGACCATTCTGCGCAACAGCGCAGAATCAAAAAAGACGGTATCTTCCCGATTGTTTGAACCAGGAGGATGCCGTCTTTGCTTTTACAAGGAAAGGTGATATATTTGAAGTAATCACGCTTCAGAAAGGAAAAAACGATAGCCGTTTTGATTTGCTAAAATTGTCTTTGAACCCGCGCACGAGACAACCGATTACACGCTCATTTTCCGGCGCAACGGGAGCGCAGCAATTGAGATGTGTGCATCCTCATCAGGTTCCTCCGCAGGGAACACATTCGGCGGTTCATTTTACCACGAGCTACCGCAGGAATTCTGGAAGACAATGACCGTGGAGGAAGTGTGTCCTCACCATACCGATGCTGTCATCAAGGACGGACGGCTGGCAAAGTTTATGGAGATGGCATGGGCGCGGGATAATATATTCACAGGGGAGAATTGATCGAGACACGCCCATGTAACAAAACCAATTCATTCTGGCACTTACTAGCAAAGCACAGTTCCACAATATTCAGCTTTGCTGCATGCAGCGAGGCGTGGAAATGTTATTATGAAAGGATAAAAGAATTTATGAATCAGGATTATCAGAACCTATATCAATCAGGAATGTCAGATCAGAACCGGGA
>ONEQ01000100.1 GCA_900316885.1 uncultured Eubacteriales bacterium
AGGAAAGCGAGGCTCAGCTTGTGCTCCAAAACGGAGGTCAGGCGGCAACGCTCGGAAAACGTATTTTACGCGCGGAGACTGCTCCGCTCGCGGCGCTGTCGGTTATAATGTACCAGACCGATAATTTTAGCTGAGGTGGCTTATGGAACTTTTATTAGACGCCGTTCTTGAGGTTTTCGTCTTATTCGGCGATACGATCGGAGCGGCTGTTGCGGAAAAACTTGCGGAGAACGTCAGAATCCGGACCGGAGCGGATATCGTATCGAGAACCACCGACATCCCGCCGGAATTTGTATCGATTATTCAGGGCATTATCATTGTCCTGGTTGCAGCTGAGATGTTCCTTTCAAAGACAAAACACAAGCTCATCGCCGGTATGCTGGCAGCATGTCTGGCGGCATCCTGTCTTGGCAGTCTGTCTGCATCCGCAGGAGGCACGCGCGTTTCCGTGCATGACCCGTCGATCATCAAGGACGGGGAGACGTACTACGTGTTCGGCTCGCACATCGATGCGGCAAAATCGACCGACCTCATGAACTGGAAAACATTCACCAACGGCTACAAAACGCCCAATAATGTGGAATTTGGCGACCTTTCCCAGAATCTCGCCAAGGCATTCGCATGGGCGGGCGAGAACCTCGGCGACTGCAAGGGCGGCTTTGCAGTCTGGGCGCCGGATGTTGTCTGGAATCCGGAATTCCAGAACGCCGACGGCTCCAAGGGCGCCTATGTGATGTATTTCTGCACGTCCTCGGATTACCGGACGTCCGTCATCTGTTTCGCAACGTCCAAAAAAATCGAAGGTCCCTACACGTTCGGGGATACGCTGATCTATTCCGGCTTCACGGACACGGACGTGCTGTGGGAGGGTACCAACCGTTCCCGCCGCTACAACAATACCAATATTGATGAACTGATTGACGCCGGTGAGGTCACATTCAATAACAACTGGTTCAACAAGCATCTGTTCAACAACCAGATGTACCCGAATGCCATTGACCCGACCATTTACACGGATACCGACGGCAAAATGTACATGACGTATGGTTCGTGGTCGGGCGGTATCTTCACGCTCGAAATCGACCCCGCCACCGGCAAGTGCATCCACCCCAAGACCGGCACGACAGCCGACGGGCGCATGGTGGACAGCTATTTCGGCACCAAAATTGCCGGCGGCTACGGCAAATCCGGCGAAGGCCCGTTCATCGAATACAACGCAGATACGGGGTATTACTACCTCTGGACGGTCTACGGCGGACTGCTCTCGGACGGCGGCTATAATATGCGCGTTTCCCGTTCGAAATCGCCGATGGGACCTTTCACCGACCCTGCCGGAAACAGTGCTGTTCTTGCGGCGGACACCAGTCTGGATTCGGTCGGGCTGAAGGTCATGGGCAACTACAAATTCTCCTCACTGGACAAGGCATATATGGCTTGCGGTCATAATTCCGTATTCCGCGACGACGAAACCGGACAATGGTATCTGATCTATCATGCAAGATTCGACGACGGCACGGAATACCACGAAGTCCGCGTGCATCAGATGTGGTTCAATGAGGACGGCTGGCCGGTTGTCTCACCGTTTGAATATGCAGGCGACCAGCTTGGCAGCCACGGCTATGCGGAGCAGGAAATTGTCGGCGAATATGAATTCATCAACCACGGCAACGCCACCGACGGAAAAATCATCAATTCCCAGAAAATCAAGCTCAATGCAGACGGTACGATTTCCGGTGCTGCCACCGGTACATGGTCACAGGATGCAACCTCTCCGGAGGCTTCTTTCCTGCTCAACGGCAAGATTTACAACGGCTGTTTCTTCGCCGGCAAGAACGAACAGGGCAAGAAGGTCATGAGCTTCACGGCGGTCGGCACGAATAACCAGACCGTCTGGGGCGCAAAGAACGACAAATTTACAGATCAGAACCGCGCTATCACCTATGATTATACCAACCGCAGGCAAGAACTCGTGTTCAACCGGGATTCCGTCGGCACCCCCAGCGAAAGCATTTATGTCGGTGATACGGATCTTCTGGCAGGCGTGAGCTACTACATCACCAATGTCAACAGCAGTATGTCCCTTGATCTGCCCGACGGCAAGACCGACGACGGCACGAATATCCAGCAATGGGAAATCAACGGCTCGTTTGCACAGCAATTCCGCCTGATTACCGACAAGGACGGCTGGTGCCGGATTGCTTCCCTCGGCGATGAGAGCAAGGTGATCACCGTCACCGGCGCGGAGGACGGCGCAAATGCCGAACTGCAAACATGGAACGGCTCGGACAATCAGCTGTTCAAGGTTGTGAAAAACGGTTCGTATTATGCATTCCTGTCCAAGATTTCGGGTGCAAAATCCGCCCTCGATGTATTTGAATGGTCGCAGAAGAACGGCGCGAATATCGCCCAGTATCCGTACAAGGAATTCCCCTGCCAGCTGTTCCGCGTCAAGCCCGTCTATCCGGTACTCACACCGGGCAATTACCGGGTAACGGACAGCAAAACCGGTGAGGTCTATTATAAGAAGGTCGTCAGTGATTCCGACAGCACCGCCCCGGTAACTGTAATCATTGCCGAGGATATGCGCACCAACAAGGACGGCTCCTACACCTATGGCCAGATGGGAACCACCCAGCACCTGATTTTTGAACCGGTGGCAAGCCTTCCGGAACCCACAACCGAGCCGACAACAGAACCCACGACCGAACCGGCCACCATTCCCGAACCCGGCACGCTCCGGGGCGATGTCAACGCCAGCGGAGAATTTGACCTCACGGATATCATTGCATTCACCAAATATCTCCACGGCAAGGGCATTCCCGATGCTGTGCAGGCGGGTGACATGAATCAGGACGGCGAACTGGATATTTTTGATCTGGGACTGATGAAGCGGATTTATTTAAGCAAGTAACAGCACATTCCACAAAATCCGGAGGTGCAATTCTTGCAAAACGGAGAATTCCGAAGCGAATCGCTATCAAACTATTGAGAAATCACTTTGAATCAGGTATAATAAACTTGAGTAAAAAATTCATTCCGTAAGGGGGATACCAGCATGTTCGACAAGACAATGACATTTTCCATGAACGAAGAACGCGAAATTGAACTCAAGCGGACGCTGACGATCATTTACGAGGCTCTGGAACAGAAGGGCTACAATGCGATCAATCAGATTGTCGGGTATATCCTGTCCGAGGATCCGACGTATATCACGACGCACAACAATGCACGCAACCTCATCCGGCACATTGACCGCGACGAGCTGCTGCAGATCCTTGTGCGCTCCTATCTCAAACATTAACATGCATGTCCCTTCGGAAAAAATCCGAAGGGACGTTTTTTTGTGCGGATCCTGCACATACTGTTCATGCGGCATGACCGCAGAAAAGAGGGATCCTATGCGAAAACACATCATCGGAGCGCTGCTGGGGCTGGCGCTTGTCACGGCGCTGCCCGTCCATGCGGGAAATGCCATCGGCTACGGGCAGGGCACGCAGGTCAATGCGGACAATGTCCCCCTCGGTGCGCTCGATTTCAACACGCAGTACGGACAGTATGATGCCTACGCGACCACGCCCGACACGAGCCGCATCATCCTGACCTTCGATCAGGGGTATGAAAACGGCTATACAGCGGATATTCTCGACACGCTTGCAGAAAAGCACGCAACTGCCATCTTCTTTCTCACCGGCGATTATGCGAAATCCGAGCCGGAGCTTGTCCGCCGGATGATCGCAGAGGGGCACATGCTCGGCAACCACGGCATGACCCACGCCTCGCTCCCGCATCTCGGACAGGCGGAGCAGATCGAGGAACTTTCCACATTGCACGACTACGTTGTGGAAAAGTACAGCTACAAAATGCAGTACTTCCGCTGTCCGTGCGGCGAATATTCCGAAAATGCGCTGCAAACTGCACAGTCTCTCGGCTATAAGACGATCTTCTGGAGCGGGGCGCATGTGGACTGGCTTGTGAACGATCAGCCCGATCCGCAGGCGGCGCTCGATAAGCTGACCGCGCAGGCGCACGGCGGGGAGATCCTGCTGCTGCACTCGGTCTCCTCGACCAATGCGGCGATTCTGGGCGATTTAATCGACGCCTTCCGCGCCAAAGGGTACACGGTATAAACCAAAAAGGTACGCCCGGAACGGACGTACCTTTTGATTTTCCACTTATGCGCTGTGGACTTCGGAAACGACGGCATCGAACTCGTCTGCGATCTCCTTCTCCGGCGCTTCCGTCATCAGGGACACCGCAACGATCGCGATCAGCGCCGTGACAAATGCCGGAAGCAGCTCGTAGATGGCGAACATGCCGCCGAGCTTGGCAATGCCGAATTTCCACACGAACACCATGACACCGCCTGCAATCATGCCGGCAATCGCGCCTGCCTTATTGGAGCGCTTCCAGAACAGCGCTGCCAGCATGACAGGACCGAACGTCGCGCCGAAGCCTGCCCATGCAAAGGACACAACCTCGAATACCGAGCTTTCCGGATCCCATGCGAGGATCACGCCGAGAACGGCAATAACGGTCAGCACACCTCGCGCACAGAGCATGGACTGCTTTTCATCGAGCTTGAGGTTGAACACGCCCTTGAGAATGTTCTCGGACATACTGGAGGAGGCGGCAAGGAGCTGGGAATCGGAGGTGGACATCATGCAGGCAAGGATGCCGGCAAATACCAGACCTGCGATGATCGCCAGGAAGATGCCGTGCTCGCTCATGTAGAGCGCAGTCTTGATGATGATGCGCTCCGGATCCGCAAGCTGCTCCAGCGTCCCCTGCTTGGAGAGCAGATTGCCGATGAAGCCGATGAAAATGGCAACGGTCATGGAGATCACCACCCAGACAGATGCGATGCGGCGGGAGGTCTTGATCTTGTTCTTGTCCTCGATCGCCATGAAGCGCAGGATGATGTGCGGCATGCCGAAATAGCCCAGACCCCATGCCAGCGTGGAAACGATCGTGAGGAAATTGTAGGGATTAGCCCCGCCGGATGCCGGATCGTGGATGGTTGTCAGGGAGAAATAGCCCGGGAGGGACTGTGCGTTATCCATGACAGCGCCCATGCCGCCCGCCTTGCTGACACCAAAGACGATGATGCTGACCAGTGCCGCAGTCATAACAATGGACTGAATCAGGTCGGTGAAGCTCGCCGCAAGGAAGCCGCCGGAACAGGTGTAGGCGATGATGACAATCGCGCTGATAATCATCGCAGTGTGGTACTCCCAGCCGAAGATCGTGCTGAACAGCTTGCCGCAGGCGGAGAAGCCGGATGCCGTATACGGCACGAAGAAGATCAGGATGATAACCGCGGCGATGCCCATGAGAATCTTGTTCTTGTCATGGTAGCGGTTGGCGAAGAAATCCGGCACCGTGATCGCGCCGACCTTCTGGCTGTAGACACGCAGACGCTTGGCAACGAACAGCCAGTTGAGGTAGGTGCCGGCTGCCAGACCGATCGCCGTCCAGCCCGCCTCGGCGCCGCCGGTCAGATAGGCAACGCCCGGCAGACCCATGAGCAGCCATCTGCTCATGTCGGATGCCTCTGCGCTCATTGCGGTCACCAGAGGACCGAGCTTTCGTCCGCCGAGATAGAAGTCGCTGACATTCTTATTCCGCTTGGAATACAGAATGCCGATGACGATCATCATGATGAGATACGCGATGATCGTCACGGGGATGATGATGGAAATGTTTGACATTGGTTTGCTCCTTAATTTTATTTGCGGGACCCGCATAATGTGCAATTTTATTATACACGATGGTAGTCGATTTGTCAAGATTTCCCACATCCCCGTACAATAAAAAGGTACGCCCGGAGCCGGACGCACCTTTGCATTCGATTTAGAAGCGGAAATCGCGCTTGCCGAGATGGATGTTCTCGATGTACTCGGTTGCCTTGGCGCGTGCCTTTTCGTTGGGGATGCGCTTGAGCTGCTCGATGATGAGCTTTTCGCCGATCTCCCGGGTTTCCGGCGATGCATAGTCCTCGAGGAATTCCTTGAGGGTCATCAGCGCATTCGGATGGCAGCAGTTCTGGATCTGACCGGTCTTGCACAACGACATGAAGCGGTCGCCCGTTCTGCCCTCACGGTAGCATGCCGTGCAGAAGGACGGGATATACCCCAGCTCCATCAGCCAGCGGACGACCTCGTCCAGCGAACGCTGGTCGGATACATCGAACTGCTCGGTGTCGTGCGGGCGCTCGTCTGCGGAATAGCCTGCATAGCCGCCGACGGACGTTCTCGAACCGCCGGAGATCTGCGATACGCCAAGACCCAGCACCTTGCCGCGACAGGCTTCGCTCTCACGGGTGGAGATAATCATGCCGGTATACGGCACGGCAATGCGGATGCATGCCACGATCCTGGCGAATGTCTCGTCATCAATGCCGTTGTCGAACACGGACGGGTCGATGTCGTCGGCACGGCGGATACGCGGCACGGAGATCGTGTGCGGTCCCACGCCGTGAACGGCTTCCAGATGCTCTGCATGCATCAGGAGTCCCGCAAACTCATAGCGGTAGAGCTCCAGGCCGAACAGCACGCCGAGTCCCACATCGTCGATGCCGCCCTCCATGGCTCTGTCCATCGCCTCGGTGTGGTAGTCATAATTGTGCTTGGGTCCAGCCGGATGAAGCTTCTCGTAGCTCTCCTTGTGGTAGGTCTCCTGGAACAGGATGTAGGTGCCGATGCCCGCATCATGGAGCTTCTGGTAATTCTCGACGGTTGTCGCGGCAATATTGACATTCACGCGGCGGATGGCGCCGTTCTTGTGCTTGATGGAATAGATCGTCCTGATGCAGTCCAGAATATACTCAATCGGATTGTTGACCGGATCCTCGCCGGCTTCGATGGCAAGGCGCTTATGCCCCATGTCCTGCAATGCGATGACCTCGTCGCGCACCTCCTCCTGCGTCAGCTTCTTGCGCGGGATGGATTTGTTCTGCATGTGATACGGACAGTATACGCACTTGTTCACGCAGTAATTGGAGAGATACAGCGGCGCGAACATAACGATTCTGTCGCCGTAGAACGCCTCCTTGATCTCGCGTGCCAGCGCGAACATTTTCTCCGTCAGCTCCGGATCCTCACAGGCGAGCAAAATACTGGCATCTCTGTGGGACAGCCCGGGACATTCTACACCGCGCTCGGTCTTACGCGGACGGGCGCTTTCGAGGATCTGCTCGATCAGCGCACGGTCGTTCTTGTGCGCATCTGCATAGCGCAGGGTTTCGAGGATTTCCTCATGGTTGATGAACTCCTCGGCTTTCAGGGATTCCTTGTTGTAAACTGCCATTTTTCATTCCTCCGTAAATAGAATTCGCCCCCTGCACAGGCAGGAGGCGATTGAAGCTTCGCATTTACGCAGATACACGGATCCCCTTGCCTTTTTCGTCAGATACACTTCCGAATCAGTAGAGCGCAGATGTTCACCGGCAGAAATTCTTTCGGCTCACGTTGTTATTATACCATATGTATCATGATTTGTCAAGAGGACACCTCCCCCGCACAGCGGGGGAGGAAATGTGGCGGGGCTGCGGCCCCGCCGCCCCCACTTTTTCTGCGCCGATGGCACAGAAAAAGTAAAGGCAATACCGCACAAAGGACAGTGCGTCAGATGTGCCACAGATTTTTCGGAGCTTTGCATAAGCGACTGCCCGCGCTCGCAGGCTCGCTGGGCATCT
>ONEQ01000222.1 GCA_900316885.1 uncultured Eubacteriales bacterium
GCAGTCCTTGAGCAGGGCAGGGGGCTCGTGGGTGATGATATAATCGACATGGTTGTCATATGCCTGCAAGGTGTCCATGCCGTGCTGGATCTCCTGTCTGGAGGGGCGTTCCTGCTCCCACCAGGTTTCGGCTTCGTCGCGGAACTCCAGATCGCCGCTGTGACCGCCGCCGAAGGCAAAATAGGTATGCTCCTCGATTTTATAGACCTCACCGCGCATCAGATGCACGACATTCTTCCCCACGCGATGGACACAGCCGCCGTTCCATTCCTCGACGGGCAGGGCAAGGAGCAGATCGAAATTCTCATGGCACCCATCCACAAACGCGACGGTAAACGGAAGTGATTCGATTTTTTTGAGTGCAGCATGCTCTTTTTTGCTGTCATCCCATAGAAATCCGAAATCGCCGCAGACAAGCAGCGTATCGCCTTTTCGGAGTCTGCGGATCCCGCGGGTACGGAAACGTGCCCATTCTCCGTGCAGGTCGCCGGTGACGTAAACCATGTGAATACCTCCTTCATGCATGATTCTACAGGGATAGTATACCACAAAACGTGAAAACTGTCAAGTCTGACGAAAGGGGAACTCTCACAGTCTCCGGCAATCCGGCATAACGTCGGGTTGAATTCATGAATTTTTTGTGAATTCTACTGTTTTTTTCAAAAACCACTTTGATTTTTGGAAAAGATCTGGTATAATAAAAATAATAGTATAAATTCAGAACAGGAGGCTCCTATCCGATATGAAGAAACGGTTTGTTTCACTTGTTCTTTCTCTGCTGATTCTTTGCTGTTTCTGTCTGGAGATGCCCGCTAAGGCAATCTCGTTCACACCGAATTTTGATATCAACAGCGCAGCAGGTCTGCTCATCAATCTGGATACCAAAGAGGTCATCTACCAGAAGAACGCCGATACGCAGTATATGCCGGGCTCTCTGGTGCAGATCATGGAAGCGGTTGTTGTGCTGGAAAACTGCAAGAACCTCGGCACACGCATCACAGCGGACAAGGCTCTCTATGATAAATATGCGGATAATCTCTATCCGGATGATGTACGTTACGCGGACATCAAGGATCATGATGTGCTCACCGTGGAGGAGCTCCTTTACGCGATGATGCTCACCTCGTCTGTGGAGGCATCCGTGATGCTTGCCAACCAGTTCGGCAACGGCAGCATGCCCGCCTTTGTGGATATGATGAACCAGAAGGCACGGGACATTGGCTGTACGCAGACACATTTCACGAATGTGACGGGTCTGTATGATTCCGGGCAGAAGACTACGGCGAATGATCTGGCACGGATCATGGAGTATGCGCTCAGCATCGGCAAGTTTGAGCAGATTGCGACAGCAGCCTCGTTCAAGCCGTTCTCCCCGAATCTGGAGCGTCATGACGATTCCTGGGTCTGGACACATTCCAATCTCATGGCACTTCCGTCCAGCGCCAGCCATGTTGAGGGTGTCAAGGGCGTCAAGACTGCCAATCTGACCGCACAGGGACGCAACATCATTACGATTTCGACCCGTGACGGCAGCAGCTTTATGGCAATCCTGCTCGCAGCGCCGTTTGAGGACAAGAACGGCAAGCTCCAGTACTATCACATGGACGATGCCAAGGCACTGTTTGACTGGGCGTATGCGCATTTCAACTTCAAGACGATCCTGAGCGATAATACCGAGCTCGGTCAGATCACGGTCAAGAACGGCAGCAATTCCGATTATGTTCTGGTCAAGCCGATCAGCTCGTTTGGCATGCTGTGGTATGACCTGGCGGATGTGAATTCCGTGACCCAGGAGATTGAGCTTCGCAAGACCGTTTCCGCACCCGTGAAAAAGGGCGATGTATTGGGGACAGTCACATTGAAGTTCTCCGGCGAGGAGATCACAACCGTGGATCTGGTTGCAACGAGTAATGTGGAGCTTTCCAAGCTCAAATACTATCTGGCGCTGATCCGGTATTTCCCCAAGACGGACTGGCTCACCCGTGCAATCCTTTTCAGTATCCTGCTGTGTGCGATTTATATTGCATTGTGTCTCTATTCGCACATCCAGTATCTCAAGCGCCGCCAGCCGGTGACGCCGGTTCACCTCAAGCCGAATTCCTCCGCGGTCAAGCGCGAAGCACGCAAGACAGAATACCGCAATAAGGAACCCTGATGTATCTGAAACACCGCCGGAGAATTCTGGCGGTGTATTTTTTGGAAAAACACTTGTGTTTTTATCAAAATTGTGCTATAATATCGATATATCCCTGAGAGGAGGTGGGCGCATGCTCCGGGATGTTCTCCAGAACGGGTATCTGAGCTTTGTAGCAGACCTGATCCTGCTGGTCTTTATCTTGTTCAATTCTACGTTTTCCAGGCAGAAACGAGTCAAATTCGTGCTTGGCACAGGTATGGCAATGCTGATGCTGCTCTGTAATGCTGTGGTGTATACCCTGGAGGGAACGGGGGAGCACTTACCGCTTCTGAAGGTTGCGATGGCAATCAGCTATGCCATCAGCGGACCGGTAATCCTGCCGTTCATCTTCCTTGCCTCTGTCATCCGCAAACGAATGCGTGTGACACTCATTGCCTGCTCGACGGTCAATCTGGTTCTGTGTATTCTGTCGATCTTTACCGGATGTATCTTCCGCTTTGACGAAATGGGCGAGGTGAGTCTCGGGGTGCTGGCTCCGATTCCGTTCTTTTGCAGCGCGATCTATCTGTTTGTACTGATGGCATCTTCCTATCGGAAGTACCGGCTGGGATTCCGGCGGGAGAGCTATTTTCTGGCATTGCTCAGCGTCTTTATCATCATCGCTGTGGTAATGAATACGTTTTATGAGTTCCAGTATCTGGTTTCTGGCATGGCAGTACAGGGATGCCTGTTCTATTACCTGTTCTTCACCACGCAGACACTGACCCGCGATGCACTCACCAATGCGCTGAACCGCCATTCGTTCTACAAGGACATTGAAATGATGAAAAATCATCAAATGTACGTCATTTCCATGGATCTCAACGGACTGAAGCAGTTGAACGACACGCTGGGACACGATGCCGGGGATGCAGCGATTCTTGCCGTGGCGGATGCCGCGCATGCCCTGCTTCCGGCAAAGTGCCGTTTCTACCGTATGGGCGGTGATGAATTCGAGGTGCTCTGCCCGGATTTCACCCGCGATGCCGTTCTGACGTTTGCTGAGCGTCTGAAAGCTAATGTGGCAGCACAGTCCTACAGTGTCGCCATCGGATTTGAGGAGTACCGGAAGGGTATGGATTTCGAGGAGGTCTTTCGCAAGGCGGATGCCATGATGTATGATGACAAGGCAGAAATGAAGCGCCGTCTTGCCGGAAATGAAGATAACAGTGATTAAAAGTCCGGCATATGCCGGGCTTTTTTGATTTAAGGATTATTTAATAATCTCCGTGCTAGAATAGATACAACGAAAGGAGATGCTGCATATGTATCTGAATATTCTCAAAAAGGATCTCAAGCGCAAGAAAACGATGAACTGCATCATTCTGTTGTTTGTCATTCTTTCCACCATGTTCTTCGCCTCGAGCGTGAACAACATTGTATCCGTCATGGGAGGGCTGGACCGCTATCTGGTCATGGCAGGCATGATGGAGCAGGTTGCCATGGTGATGGAACCGGATTCCGGTGAACCGTTGTCCGATCTGCTCCGCAGCAACAGTAAGGTGAAGGATTTTAAGCGTGAAAACGTCCTGATGTTTACGCCGGAAAAGCTTTCCTGCAACGGCACCGGTGCGGAGGAGCCGAGTCAGCTGTTCCTCTCGTCTGTGGATACGATGCAGGTCAATTGCTACGATCTCAACAATGAATCCATCACGGCAGTGGCGCCGGGGGATGTCATGCTGACCAGCTTTGCAGCCGAG
>ONEQ01000176.1 GCA_900316885.1 uncultured Eubacteriales bacterium
ATCTGTTCATGGTAATTACGTCGATAATATCGACAGAACCGTCATTGTTGAGGTCGCCGTACTTGGATACTGCCGGGAGATCGGAATCTGCGGGCTTTGTCTCGGCGGTCGCATCGTCGTAAACGAGGGTAATGGTGTTGTAGGTAACGTTGACATCCTTGCCGGTCTTATCCTCAGTGGTAGCCTTCCACCACTGCTGTACGATCATCTGCTTGTCCTTGAGGGTGCCTTCCACCTCAACGGAATCCTCGCCTTCGATTGCCTTCATGAACTTGCCGTCGAAGTCCACTGTAACATTGGACGTGCCGCCCTTGTACTCATACTGCTTGTAGCCCCAGAACTGGGTGCCGTCAGCCTCGTACAGACCGGAGAAGCACAGTCCGCCGCCGCCGCCCATCCAGGACGTCTCAGTCTCGGAAGTAACAGTGACATTGAGGATTGCCTTGGAGAGCTTTGCCGGATCGTCTACGTTTACAATCCAGTTGCCGTCCTTGTCCTTCTTCAGATCCTCGAACTTGAAGACCTTCTCGTTATCCTTTGCCGTTGTCGGCTCTGTGGTCTTGGGATCAGTTGCCTTGGTGGCCTCGGTGGGAGTTGCCGGATCCGTCGGCATCTGCTCGCCTGCATAGTCATAGACCAGCGTTACGGACTTGTAGGTACAATGCACGTCCGCACCCTTGCCGGTGTCCTTCTCGGAGGACTTCCACCAATCCTGCATAATCATGGAATCCTCGGTAATCTCGCCCTCGACCTCGGGCATATCGGAGCTTCCCTCCGGAGCAGCTGCATTGAACTTGCCGTCGAACTTGACCGTTACATCGCCGGTTGCATTGTACTGAAAGCTCTTGGCTGCCCAGATGTTGCCGTCTGCGGTCTTGAGGGAATTGAAGCAGAACGCGCCGCCGCCGCAGTACCAGGTGGAGCCTGCATCCGAAGAAACCTCTACATTGATGATGGCCTTCTTCAGGTGCTTGGCATCGGTGATCGGAACGATCTTGCCATCCTTGCCGTCCTTCAGCTCGTCATACTGATAGGTGACCTCCTTGGTGGTCTTTTCCGGCTCTACATAGAGCTTTTCATCGGTATTCTTGTCGGACAGAACAACCGTTGCAACGGTGTACGGCGGGAGGGTAACGGTAACCGCACCGGAGAGATCATTCTGTACATCGATGACGCGGATATCGCTGTGATCCGTGCTGACTGCGTATACAACCGCGCTCTTGTAATCCTTGCCGCCCTTGATGTCGAGGGTAGCCTTCTCGGTCTTGGCGCTGTCCTTGTTTGCCATGACAACAGTCACCTTGGAGGTGTCGGTGCCGTTGACAGAGGCATAGGCATAGGACTTCTCGATGTCGGCAGTCTTTGCCTCTACGAGGGTATCACCGAACTTGCCGCCCTTGCCGTCGTAGTTGGTGTAGAGGTCGATGGCGGAAAGCTGATAATCGAGCTCATCAGCCAGCGGCCACAGAGTTGCGAGGTAAACACCGTTTGCAGCGAATGCACCCAGTGCGTCAGCCTCGGCAATAGCGCCGGTGGCATCCTTGCCGCCGCCGAAGTTGTACTCGGTCATGGCAAGCTTGGTGCCCGGATAGTACTTGTCGATGGACTGCTGGATGGTGGGCAGATACGGCATGAACTTCTCGCAGTCGGTGCCGATCAGCCAGCTGTTCTCCTTGTAGCCTGCCTCATACAGGGTACGCGGTGCCTGTACGCGGGCAGCCTTGTCCTTGTCGGAGGTAGCGTTGTTCTCGGTGACGCGGGCATCGCCCTTTGCCTCGGAGTAGTAGTGTACGTCGATCGCGTCGATCAGGCGCTTGCCGGCAGTCTGCTCTGCCTTGCTCATCTGATCGAGGTAGTAGTCGAGGAACCATGCATAGCTGGAATCCTTATCCGGCGCGTCGCAGAAATTGTAGTAGGAGTAAACGCCGAACAGTGCCAGACCGAATACCTCTGCCTTGGGGTCAACGGACTTGATCGCGGATGCGTAAGCAGTGGACTTCTCGACCATTTCCTTGTAGGAGGGGTTGTCCGGATGCATCAGCTTGTGGGTGGAATCCCACAGACCCGGCTCGTTGTCGAGGTTGTAGCCGTTGATACCCTCCTTGGTGGTGGAATCACCGAGAGTCTTGACGAGGTAGTTCACATACTCGTCCATGTAAACGTAATCGTCGGTGGTATCGGGTGTCAGGGAGAGCTCAGAGCCCTTGGTTGCCTTGACCTCCTTCCAGCGCTTGGAGGGAGCCTTTTGATAGCCTGCCATCTGGATGGTTGCCATCTTGTAGGGGATGTTGTGATCTACGCAGTCCTGGGACAGCTTGAGCGCCGGAGCGCCGGGCTTGGCGGAGAGCTCCTTCTTGAAGCCGTTAATCAGATAGGTGTCGGAATTGTTCTTCCAGTCTGCGCCGGCGTTGGAGAAGTTGTTCTCCCAGTTGTAGGCAGAATAGCGGTTGCCGCCCTGACGAACCGCATTGACGGTCACGTCATCGAGCTTGCCTGCATCGTTGATGCCGTAGATGTAGGGGCTGATCTTCTTCTGACCGGCGGTGAGGTCTACTGCAACGGTCATGCTGTAGCTGTCCTCTGCGTGAACAGCGGGCAGTGCAGGTGCCGCCATTGCGGAGAGGGTCAGAGCTGCTGTCAGGACTGCAAGAATTCTGTTTCTCATACAAATACCTTCCTTTTCATGGATCATCTTCTGTGAATCTCCGAAAACACGTTTTCAGAGATTCCACTCTGTTTTACGGAATCTCACCGTAAGCTTTTCATCATCATCCGGGGAAACCGGGCATTTTGAACGCACCGTGATCCCACTTGTCAATATTCGGGTCAACGTACTGGAGATAGTTGATAAACGAGGTTGCCAGCACCAGCAGCGCCTCCAGCGGCACGCTGTGGGTGTAGCCGTAAACGGATCCGCCCTCGGAATCCACCTTGAGCTCCCAGATGGCGCCCATCCGGTCGAGCTCTCCCAGCACCTCCTCCGTGACCCGGTCGGAGAGTCCGAGGTGCTTGGCGATCTGCTTCTTCGACCAGAGGTGATTGTGGTCGGTCGCGCCGAAGAAGTAGAGGATCTGGAGAACCTCGCGTCGTGAAAGCATCCGGAAGAATTGCAGAAGCCGGTCCGTGATCTGTGCGTAGCTGTTCAGTCCGTCCTCGGGTACCCGCAGAAAGCAGAAGTATTGCATGGACTCGTTGAGCCGTGCAAGAGCAAGTACCTGATCGGTCTTGAGCTGCGCATACGTCTCACGCAGCAGCTTGTCGGGGATCTTCAGCTCACTGGACTGGATGTTGCTGAAGGCGCTCAGCACTGCGTAGAACAGGTTCATGCAGTACGCGGCGCGTTCCTCCTCCGGAAGTGCCTGGATCGCCTCGGCGGCGAACTCCGCGGGGTCGATCTCCTCCTCTGCCCGCAGTCCGAACAGGACATCGAGCGATACATCCAGTGCCTTGGCGATCTGCGGGAGCAGATCCCCGTCCGGATAGGAGCCTTTTTCCCATTTGGAAACCGCCTGCGGGGTGACATTCAGCATCCCGGCAAGTGTTTCCTGCGTCATACCGCGGCGCTTGCGAAATCTGGCAAGCTGCTCCGCAAAGTTGAGTTTTGGAATGATTGCCCACCTCCCCGGTTGCTTTTCTATAGTATATCATAAAGTCTGGTTGAATTCAAACGAACCAAAGGCGCGAAAAGCAATCATCTTTAGAATATCTATAAATACACAACCAATAGTTGAAATATGAAACTACAAATACAACCCGGGCAGACGGAAGCTGTCTATCACACAACGAATCGTGCAGACTGGCTGCTTCTGTAAACCCGGGTTCTGATCCGGAAAATCAATTCATCCGGCTGATGATCGTATCTAAAATCCGATGCGCCGCCTCGTCCTTGGAGAGCAGCGGCAGCTCCGTATCCGTATCGGCTGTGATGAGCGTGATGATGTTCGTATCCACGCCGAAGCCTGCACCCGCTGTGCGGATGCTGTTGGCGCAGATCATATCGGCATTCTTGGAGGCAAGCTTTTTGCGCGAATTTTCGAGCACATGCTCTGTCTCCATCGAGAAGCCGCAGAGGAACTGCCCCGGCGTCTTGTGTTCACCAAGGTATTTGAGAATGTCCGGCGTGCGTTTCAGTTCAATGGACAGCTCGCCGTCCTTCTTCTTCATCTTCTGGTCGGCAACGCTGGCGGGCGTATAGTCCGCGACTGCCGCCGCCTTGATGATGATATCCTGCTCTGCCGCACGGCTCGTCACCGCATCAAACATATCCTGCGCGGACACCACCGGCACAACCTCCACAAACGGCGGCGGTGCGACCTCCATGTGTGCCGCCACGAGCGTGACCGCTGCGCCGCGGAGCATCGCCGCCTTCGCGACGGAAACGCCCATTTTGCCGGACGAATGGTTCGTGATGAAGCGCACGGGATCGATTGCCTCGCGGGTCGCGCCTGCCGTGACGAGAACGCGCTTGCCGGCGAGATCCTTCTCACAGGCGATCTCGCGGAGGATATAGTCCAGAAGCACGGATTCCTCCGGCATCCTCCCGTCACCGATGTCACCGTTGGCGAGCATCCCGCAGTCGGGTGCGACAATCTCATAGCCGAAGCGCTGCAGCTTCTGGATATTGTCCTGTACGATGGGATTGTGGAACATGTTATGGTTCATCGCCGGGGAGACGATCTTTTTGCACGGACACGCCATGACGGTGGTCGTGAGCATATCGTCCGCGATGCCGTTCGCAATCTTGCCGATGACATTTGCCGACGCGGGCGCGATCATGACCACATCCGCCGCCTTTGCAAGCGCCACATGCTCCACGCTGTACTGGAAATTCCGGTCGAATGTGTCGATCAGCACCTTGTTCTGCGTGAGCGTTTCGAGCGTAATGGGATGGATGAACTGCGTCGCATTCTGTGTCATGAGCACATGCACGGTGCAGTGCAGCTTCATGAGCATCCGGGCGAGGTTTGCAATCTTATATGCCGCGATGCTGCCTGTGACCGCGAGCAGGACGGTTTTTCCTTTCAGCATAGTGCCCTCCTTACGGAACAGCGTTGAATCCCGTCATTTTGAAGCCGGGCATTCCCGTTTTTTCCGAATACTGCGTGATATAGGTACCATCCCCGACCAGCTCCGCAAACAGGCAGCAGCGCATGCCGTCCGCCGCACCGGAGTTGCAGGTCTGGAGGCAGAGATAGCGGGTGGCATTGTTGTGGGGCTCCTTGGTATCGTCGCCGTACCAGGTGCCGGCAGTCCGATGCACGCTGTCATAATAGTACCGGAAATCGCCGTGGTTCATGTCGATGAAGTTCCAGTACTCAAACGTCGAGCCCTGCTCACCGAAAATGACATTGCTGGACAGGACGCGGTACAGATAGCGGTGGTTGAGCGTCGCCAGCTCAAAATAGCGGTGCGCTTCGCCCCATTCCTTGTCCTTGTAGTTCTTGATGGCATGGAACATGCCGCCGTTGCCCATGTTGTGACCGTAGATCAGCGTATTGTCCGAGGTGTCCAGGTTGCAGCGGTAATCCGCAAAGATCGCGCCGGCAAAGCTGGAGCGCCCGGAGGCATCATGATGCACATAGAACTGGTTGTCCATGCTCTGCATCACGGGATAGTTGATGGGCGTATCCGGCACGCGGATCCAGCCGATGATGTTGGGATTGCCGGATGCCGCCTGACGCAGCTTGTTGATGTCGATGCTGAACGTGTAAACAAAGTCCGGCTTTTCCTCCTTCTCCTCCACGGGCTCCGTGGGCGGCACCCATTCGAGAGCCGAACGATCCAGCATGGGGCTATTGTTGATCTGCGCGGAAACCTGCGGCTTCTGCGGCAGGGAGAACTGCATGGAGACCAGAAGCGCCGCGATGCAGAGAAGTCCGCCTGCCATCATGGCACCGCCGGTGGGAAGCATCCAGAGTTTACGTTTTTTTGATGAAGCCATGGGAATTCTCCTTTCAGATACGCCCGTAATCAGGCATGGTCAGACAGCTCGCGAGCTTTGCTTCGGCAAGCCCCTGCTGTTCGGAATAGTGTTTCACACCGGTCACATCACCGACACGCTCAGCAAACACGCAGCAGCGGATGCCGTCCGCCGCACCGGAATTGCAGGTCTGGAGGACAACCATCTGGGATGCCGTGTCACGGGTCGGCTCCTCGTCGGTGCCATACCAGATCAGCGAGGTGTCCCGGATGCTCTCGTAGTATTCGCGGAAGCGCTTGTAGGACATTTCAATATCCTTCTTGTCCCAGTAGATGAACTCCGCGCCCGCCTCGCCGCAGAGGACATTGCAGGAAATCACGCGGTACAGGTAATTATGATCGAGCGTCGCAATCTCAAAATACGGATGCGCCTCGCCCCATTCCTGCTCCTTGTAATTCTTGACGCAGTGGAACATGCTGCCGTTGCCCATGTTATGCCCGTAGAGCAGGGGCTTGTCGGAGCGCTCCAGATCGCACCAGTAGTCGGCAAAGATCGCGCCGGCATGGCTGGGTCTGCCGAACTGGTCATGCTCCACATAATAGAGATTGTCGTTCGTCTGCATCACCGGATAATTGATCTGCGTATCCGGCACATAGATCCAGCCCACAATATCGCGGTTTTCGGATGCGGCGCTGCGCACGTCCCGCATATTGATATGTGTTGTGTACTCCAGATCAGATTTACCTGGTCCGGGCGCCTTAGGCGGTGAATAGCGGTAGGCGGCGCGGTTGAATTTCGGCAGGGAATCCACAGCCGCGGACGAGCGCTCCCGCTGCGGCATCGCAAACTGCATCGAGGTGAGCAGGAGCGCGATGCAGCACAGTCCCCCTGCCGTGGCAGCCGCGCCCGCAGGCAGCATCCAGTATCGGCGTTTCTTGCGTGAAGCCATTGGTGACCCCCTTTCGGTCAGGCGTTGTATTGCGTTTCAAGCCATGCAAGCATGGCGGCGTGTCCCTCCTCGGAGAGGGGGAAGGTTTCGGTCGCCTCCATTTCGGTCAGCTCCGAGCAGATAAAGCCGTGCCAGATGGAAACCGTCATGTTCTCCTTGTCGGGCACGATGCGGAAATTCAGATTGCCGCGGCTCCCGGTGAAGATGTTCTCACTCTCGAAATAGAAGATCCGCGGAATATCGAAATCATTCGGCTTTGCCATGCACGTTCTCTCCTTCCAGCAGCGCAATCACATCGTGCAGCGTCGGCACGCAGGCAAAGAGCAGGGGCTTGAGCTCCTCCTCCGGCTGGGACAGATCGGGCACCATGACCGCCCTGCAGCCTGCCGCATNNAGCGGATGCCGTTCGGGGAATCCTCCAGTGCCATGCAGACCGCCGGATCCAGTCCGAGCGCCGCGGCAGCCGTGAGATAGATCTCCGGGTCGGGCTTGCCCTTCTGCACCATGTCGCCGCAGACGAAGGCGTCGAAGTATTCCTCCACGCCGACCTGCCGGAGGTAGTCCCCTGCCCGTTCGCGGTCAGTCGCAGTTGTGAGCGCCATTTTAATGCCATGCGCTCTGGCGTAGTCCAGCAGCTCATGCAGCCCGGGCTTCGCCTCGATGCCGTGCTCTGCCACATGCTGTGCGGTGAGCTCCCGGCGGCGGGCGCGGATTTTCTCATAATCGAAGTCCTCGCCGAAGATGCCTTTGAGCCGGGGCTTGGCGTAGATCGCCGCAAGACTGCGGATGCCGAGCACATGCTCAAGCGTCATCGGGTAGCCCGCCTCGTGCGCCGCCTGCATCCAGTAGCGGGCGAGGAGCTTTTCCGTGTCGAGCATCAGCCCGTCCATATCGAATAATAATCCTTGTATCATAATTGATTCCACTCTTACTCTTTCGTATTCAGACCTTCCCGGATCCGTCCATTAACAATCATCGGCACACCGTTCACCGTGTCTTATGATGGATCTGCTCATTGGCGAATTTGGAATAGTAGAACCGCTGTGTCCGGTAGAGCCCGTAATAGCCCGAAAGCAGGTAGCTTACGGCGATCACCAGCAGGCAGTACGGCACGCAGTCCAGCCCGAACAGCTCCGCCGAGATGAACAGCGAGGCAAGTGGACAGTTCGTCACGCCGCAGAACAGGGCGATCATCCCGACTGCCGCGCAGAGGGACGGGGACAATCCTGCCGCATGTCCGAACACGCATCCGAACGTCGCGCCGATGAAGAACGACGGCACGATCTCGCCGCCCTTGAAGCCGCCGCCGAGGGTGACGGCTGTGAACAGCATTTTCAGGAAAAAGGCGTACCAGTGCGCTTCGCCCCGGATCGCGCTGCCGATGACATTGCCGCCGATGCCGAAGTAGTCCTCCGTGTGCAGGACGATCCCCAGCAGGAGCAAAATGCCGCTTGCCAGCAGGATGCGCAGGTAGGGATTTTTCACACGGTGCCGCATGATGCGCTCCGTGCGGTGCAGGATCACGCAGAACACGATGCTGATGACCGCGCAGAACACGCCCAGCAGGATGATTTTGAGCGCCGCGACGAGATTGAATTCCGGCACCTGTAAGACATTGTAATGCGCCAGCGGCAGACCCAGCTTGCCGGCAATGTAGGACGCAGTCAGCGACGCGATGACCGTCGGAACGAGCGCGGAATACTGCATGGTGCCCACGCAGCCGACCTCCATCGCGAAGATCGACGCCGCCACGGGTGTGCGGAAGATCGCGGAGAATGCCGCGCTCATGCCGCTGATGATGAGGGTGCGCTTGTCCTTGTCGCGCAGGTGAAGGAGACGCCCGAACATCGCTCCGAGTCCGCCGCCCAGCTGGAGTGCGGCGCCCTCACGTCCGGCGCTTCCGCCCACAAAGTGGGTGATGATCGTCGTCACGAAGATCAGCGGCGCCATCTGCACGGGAAGCTGTGCCTCCGAACGCAGGGACGCAATGACCATATTGGTGCCCTTGTCGTGCTTGTCCTTGGTGATGTGGTAGAGAAACACGATCGCGCAGCCGCCCGCCGGGAGCAGGAGATAGCACCACTGATGATCGGCGCGGAACTCCGTGCCGATACTGATGCACCAGACGAACAGCGTTCCGACCACGCCCAGCACACTGCCCAGAATCAGCGCAATCAGCACCCAGCGCAGCAGCAGCCGGAACTGGAGCAGGAAATGGATCATGCTGTGCATCAGCTTACCGCGTATCCGGTAATAGCGCTCCGCCCCCTTATGCCGGAGGCTCTGGAAATAGGACACAATGATTCCCCTTTCCGTAAAAAATCAATACTCGTTTATAATTATAGCACAGTCCCCGAAAAAAAGCAAGGGGCGGATTGTATCAAAATACGCTTGACGAAATCTGGAAAATATGCTATGATAATATATTGTAACATAAAGTCCCGCCCGCATGGGCTGTAGATAGAAAAGAGGAACCTATGGCAAAAGCAAAAAAACAGGATTACGGCAACGAAAGCATCACAATGCTCAAGGGACCCGACAAGGTCCGCAAGCGCCCGGGTGTCATCTTCGGATCGGACGGCCCCGACGGCTGTGCACATTCCATTTTTGAGATCATCTCCAACTCCATCGACGAGGCGCGTGCCGGCTACGGCGACCGGATCATCATCACCCGGCGCAATTCCGGCGAGATCGAGGTTGAGGACTTCGGACGCGGCTGCCCGGTCGATTTCAACAAGACCGAAAACCGCTTCAACTGGGAGCTTGTCTACTGCGAACTCTACGCCGGCGGCAAGTATGACGATGCCGCGCAGAGCTACGAGTTCTCCCTCGGTCTGAACGGTCTGGGTCTCTGCGCGACGCAGTTTGCCTCCGAATACATGGACGTCACCGTTCACCGCGACGGCACGGAGTACACCCTGCATTTTGAGAAGGGCGAGAACGTCGGCGGCTTGCAGAAAAAGCCCTACAACAAGAAGCAGACCGGTACCTGTACCCGCTGGAAGCCCGATCTGGATGTGTTCACGGACATCAACGTGCCGGATGAGTTCTTCCACGATACCCTGCGCCGGCAGGCGGTCGTGAATCCGAATCTCCTGTTCGTGTACCGCTCGGAGCAGGCGGACGGCTCGTTCCTCGAAACCGAGTACATCTACGAGAACGGCATTGCCGACTATGTGCAGGAGATCGTCGGTGACAAGGCACTGACCCCCATCCAGACATGGACGGCAGAGCGCGTCGGACGTGACCGCGAGGATAAGCCGGACTACAAGGTCAAGCTCTCGGTTGCCGTGACCTTCTCGAATCAGGTCGATCTGCTCGAATACTACCACAATTCCAGCTACCTGGAGCACGGCGGATCCCCCGACAAGGCAGTGCGCTCGGCGTTCCTGTCGCAGATCAACGCCTACCTGAAATCCGCAAGCAAGCTGCAAAAGGGCGAAAGCACGGCGAATTTCGACGATATCAAGGACTGTCTGGTACTGGTGTCCTCGTCCTTCTCGACGCAGACCTCCTACGAGAACCAGACCAAGAAGGCGATCACCAATAAATTCGTGCAGGAAGCCATGACGGAATTTCTCAAGCATCAGCTCGAGGTCTACTTCATCGAAAAACCCGACGAGGCGAACAAAATCGCGGAGCAGGTGCTCATCAACAAGCGCTCCCGCGAGAACGCCGAGAAAATCCGTCTCAACACGAAAAAGAAGCTCACCGGCAACATCGACCTTGCTAACATGGTCGAAAAGTTCGTGGACTGCCGTACAAAGGACGTATCCCGGCGCGAGGTCTACATCGTGGAGGGTGATTCCGCATTGGGTGCGGTCAAGCTCGCCCGCGACGCCGATTTTCAGGCGGTCATCCCCGTGCGCGGCAAGATCCTCAACTGCCTGAAAGCCGACTATCCCCGCATTTTCAAGAGTGACATCATCACGGATCTGCTGAAAGTTCTCGGCTGCGGCGTCGAGGTCAACCTGAAAAACACCCGCAATATCCCGCAGTTCTCGATCGACAATCTGCGCTGGTCGAAGGTCATCATCTGCACCGATGCCGACGTGGACGGCTTCCAGATCCGCACGCTGATCCTGACAATGCTCTACCGTCTCACCCCCACACTCATCCGGGAGGGCTATGTGTACATCGCGGAATCGCCCCTCTACGAGATCAACACCAAGAGCAAGACCTATTTCGCGTACACGGAGAAGGAACGCGCCGACATTCTCAAAAAGATCGACGGGCAGAAGTTCACCATCCAGCGCTCCAAGGGACTTGGTGAGAACGAACCGGAAATGA
>ONEQ01000101.1 GCA_900316885.1 uncultured Eubacteriales bacterium
CGACTATAAGAACGTGCTTGTTGTTGGCGAGAATGCCACACGCTCCCTCACACAAGGCGGCGGTTCTTCAGAGCTGAAGACGCTACGTGACGTGTCTCCTTTAGAAGCATTACAAGGTCTCTATGGAGACAAAATAGACTATGCGCAAGGATATTACTCGGGGCGTGCAGTCTATGACCACGTGGACAGGATTGACCCTGAAAAGCAGGCGGCACTCAAGGCAGAAGCCCTGCAAAAGGCGGATCGTCCGTTCTACCGCGGCGACAAGGATTCCAACCAGCATTTCGGACTCGGTCTCTATATCTGCCGTCTGCTTTGCATGAAATGCGGCGGGAGCCTGTCTCTTGCCAACAATGAAACCGGCGGGGGACGTGTCACGGCATCCTTTCGGATTGGCGGACAGAATTTTTAAAAAATCACAAAAGTTGATAAAAAGTAGAAAAATACAGTGTAAGATAGGATCATGGCAGGAAACTGCTGTGATCCTTATTGTTGAAAGGGGCTAGCATCATGGAAGAACGCATCGAAATTCAGAACGTCGATCAGTATTACGGTAAAAAACAGGCACTTGACAAGGTGAGCCTTTCCATCGGAAAGGGCATGTTCGGACTGCTCGGACGCAACGGCGCCGGGAAAACGACCCTCATGAAAACCCTCGCAGGGCTGCATCCCAAATCCTCCGGCAGCATCACAGTCTGCGGGGTGCCGATCAGCAGGGTGAGGGAGGTGCGCAGCATGACAGGCTATCTGCCGCAGGAATTTTCCATGTATCCATCCATGACCTGCGAGGAAGCGCTGGATTATCTCGGCGTGCTGTCGGGGATGGACAAAAAGCTCCGGCATGAGCGGACGGAGCTGCTCCTGAAGCAGGTGAATCTGAACGAGCACAGGCGCAAGAGGATCAAGGAATTATCCGGCGGTATGAAGCGACGGCTCGGCATCGCACAGGCGCTGCTCCATGATCCGCGTGTACTGATCGTGGATGAGCCCACAGCAGGTCTTGATCCGGAGGAGCGCATCCGGTTCCGAAATCTGCTCGGGGAGGTGGCAGAGGACAGAATCGTGATTCTCTCGACGCATATCGTCGGTGATATTGAAGCCTCCTGTGAAAAGGCGGCTGTCATGAACGAGGGGAAAATACTCTGGACCGGCAATGTGGCGGAGCTTCTGCATGAAGCCGAGGGCAAGGTCTGGACAGCGACAGTCGAGACACGGTTCCTGCCGCAGGTCAAGAGCCTGTATCCCGTCACGGGTATGGTCATGAAAGGAAATGAAACGGTGCTGCGCTTTGTGCATGACGGAACGCCTGACGTGACTGGCGCCGCGCAGATCCAGCCGGGGCTGGAGGATGCCTATATCTATTGCCTGTACAGGAATGGCTGCATTGAAAACGGAGGTGAGATATGATGCTGTTTCGGAAAGAGTTTAAACGAATTGTCTGCTCCGGGGTCTATGTGCTGTTTTTCGCAGCCGAGTTTTTCTTCGCATTTTATACGCAGTTCTGGAATGATATGAGTCTTGGCTGGAACAGCTATGCGCCCCCGGAGCCGGGCGGTGATTACGGTATGACCGTTGTTGATGATCCGGAGCTGCTTACACAGAACGCGACCGCAGATCTGCTCCAGAATTTTATCAGCAATAACTTTACGACATACCCTCTGGGCTTTATCCATAAGGTACATCTCAAAGGAACGGCCAAGGAAAAGCTCCGCATGATTCTTCAGATGCTGACAGGCTTTGATGACCCGGAGACATATGTGAAGGAGCATTTTGAATCGAAAACCTTGTACTACGATTTCGATACCGAGCCGACCTATGAATACCAGATCCCGGAGCTGAACGTGCTCAGCCGTGTCAGCATCGAGGATTTCCGGGCGCTCATGACGGAAGCAGACAAGATCCTTGGCGGCGGCTCCTTCTATAGTCCCGAGGAGATCGACAGTACATTCTGCCTTGCGCCCGCCTCCTACGAGGATGTGCTTTCCGAATACAATGCCCTTGTCAACGATGATAAAATCACCAACGGCTATGCAAGACTGTTCTGCGATTATCACGGAATCTTCATGGCTTTGCTGCCGGTGTTCCTGATCGCGGTGTATCTCTCGGAGGACAGGCGCAGCAAGATGGAGCAGATCATTTATTCGCGCAGTATCTCCTCGGCAAAGCTCATGCTCACGCGGTTTGCAGCGCTCGTCTGCGCGATGATGCTTCCCGTTCTGTCCACGGCAGTACTTGCCAATGTGCGCGTGATGCAGGTTTACGGCGTGAGCGGTCTGGACTATTTTGCCATGTTCAAGTATTCCCTGATCTGGATCCTTCCGACTGTGATTGCGGTGACAGGCGCAGATATGCTGCTGATGGGCTTCCTGCATCCGGTTGTTGTGGTGGTCGGGCAGTTCGTATTCTGGTTCTTTTCGACGAATTTGGTGAGTCCCACCAGTCCCATTGGCTTGTTCCACCTGACCATCCGGCACAATACCTGCTACGGACGGCAGGAATTTATCGACAATTTGCCGATCTTCACGGAAAACCGGCTGCTCTTTACGGCGCTCGGCATCCTCTGTGCGCTTGCATCCGTCTATGTCTGGAAGTGCAGAAGGGAGGGAAAACTGCGTGAAATTAAGCTGTTACCTAAGCTGCCTGTTCATCAATCTGAAGCGTAATTCTCTGCCGCATATTCTCGCGGCAGCAGCCCTCACGGCATCGGTTCCGCTGGTATTCTGTCTGACATCCCTTACGGAACCGCTTGCAGCACAACCGCTGGAGATGTATCTTTCCCTGACCGGAACGCTGCTTCTGACCCCGATTTTCCTCCCGGAGCAGAATGCAGAAATCCGCGATACGGTGCGCATGCGGAAGATGTCCTATCTCTCCGTATGCGCTCTGCGGCTGGTGTATCTGTGCATCATCCTCGCTGTGCTGTACGCGGTCATCACCGCAGCATTGGTTATAGGGGAGAGCCGCATTACACCGGAACATTTCTGGGGCGGGATCAGCACGGCACTGTTTCTTGGCGCAGCCGGTGTTCTGGGGGCTGCGCTGGGCGGCAATACCATCATCGGGTATATGGCATCCATGCTGTACTATGTCGTTAATTTTTCCCTGAAAACGCGGCTTGGCGTGTTCTTCCTGTTTGGCTTATCCTGCGAAACCGGTGTCAGCAAGCTGTGGCTGCTGGGAAGTGCCGCTGCGATGATCGCAGCAGCATTTGGCTGCCTGAAATACATCCGGAGAATCGATTAGCATGCAGCTGTTCTTTTTCTTGAACGAAAACACTTGCATATGCGGGTTCATCGTGATATAATAGTAGTAACCGCATCCGCTGTCCCTGCACAGGAAAGGAGTACCGCTATGCAATTCCGCTATCCGTCATACTGTGATCGATTCCGCTGTATTGCCGGGAAATGCACGGATAACTGCTGCATCGGCTGGGAAATCGACATCGACAGTGACACCCTTGCTTACTATAACAGTCTGTCCGGCAGCTTTGGCAAAAGGCTGGAGCAGAGCATAGCCGACGGTTGCTTTCTACTGTCGGAGGGGGAGCGCTGTCCTTTTCTCAACAGCAGCAATCTCTGTGATATTTTCACAGAGCTGGGGGAGGAGCACCTCTGTCAGATCTGTACCGATCATCCCCGGTATTACGAATGGTTCGGGCATGTCAAGGAAGGCGGTATCGGGCTATGCTGCGAAGAAGCGGCACGCATCATCCTGTCAGAGGATCTGGTATTGACGGAACGGGAGATCCCCGGCGAGGAGTGTGACGGCTGTGATGCGGAACTTTTCCGCGTGCTGCTTGCCGCACGCGATACGATGATCGGACATTTGCAGAATGACGCTTTTCCGGAATCGGTCGGCGCAATGCTGGATTTTGCAGAGGAATTGCAGTCACGCATTGACAACGGAGACTTTACGCTCCCTGTATTCGAGCGCAGAACCAAATCCGAAGCCGCCGATTTGCAGGGCATGCTGCAATTTTACACAACGCTTGAACCGATTGATGACGCGTGGGTACCGTACATCAGTCATTGTGCGGCGCTGGCAGACGGGATTCCCCCGCTCCAGCCGGAGCATGTGCCCTATCTGCAAAGAATTGCGGTCTATTTTCTGTTCCGCTATTTTATGAAGGGCGTTTTTGACGGTGAAATCCTTTCACGTGTCAAGCTTGCGGCGGTTAGCACATGGGTGATCGGTTTTTTATGGCGCTGTGTGCTGCAGGAGAGACATTCTCTCTCCTTTGAAGAGATGGTGCAGACAGCCAAGAATTACTCAAAAGAAGTGGAATACAGCGAGGAAAATCTGGATTGTCTTGCCGATGCGTTCTATGAGGAAACGTACTTTGATACGCCGCATATCATCGGAGCATTGGAGGGATAACAAAAAATGCACCTGTCTGGCTGGCGGGTGCATTTGTATCTGCTTGATGCTGCATGGAGCGGCTGTGATCTTACGCCGCGTCCACTGTACGATCATACTCTGTATACAAATTCAAAAAAATTTACATATTGACATACCGACGAAATATGTAATTGAAACCTGTATACTTTACACAAAAACAGGCGCTGCAATTCTACAACCATCAATATTGCAGTAGAATATTACTTGCTGTCAACCGAAAATGGCTGGATTTCATGCTTTTTTCGGTGAATTACGGTGAATACCATATGTTATAATGATAAGAGACTTCTGATCTTTTATTTTGGAAGCTTCAATCATCATCAGGCAGTCCCTGCGGCTGCTTGTTTCCGTTTATTGGATATTCTCCGCATTCTGTTGGAATGGGGATGGCATCAAAAAGAAAAGGGAGACCGTTATGAAATTGACCCCCAAAATTCTATCTCACTCATTAAGAACAAGGATCACTGTCACAGTGCTTGGTGTAATACTTGCTGCGCTTGCAGTCACAACTCTGCTCAGCGCTGTTTTTATCCGCACAACAGAGAGTCAGAAAACCGACAGGCTGCTCCAGATGCTGTGTGAGGCAGGAGATCAGAGCCTTGATTATTATTTTGACAGTGTGCAGAACACGGTGTCAAACGTGACGTCCTTTGCGGAGGAAGACCTGAATGATGTGGACAACGATGCGGAGCTTGCGGATCATATGGAAAGAATCCGTGAGTATTTTGGGATGATGGCTTACAAGACCAAGGGCGTCCTGACCTATTATTACCGCATTGACCCCTCGGTTTCCGCTTCAGTGAAGGGATTCTGGTATACCAATCTGACCGGTGAGGGCTTTATCGAGCATGAAGTAACGGATATTACAAAGTATGATGTGGAGGATACCTCAAGGCTGGTATGGTTTACCGTTCCGAAGCATGAAGGCAAGCCCATCTGGCTGCCGCCCTATATCACGGATAATCTCGATGTTCAGGTCATTTCCTACGATGCGCCCGTTTATTGGAAGGGGAAGTTCATCGGTGTTGTCGGCATTGAAGTGGACTATTCCACGATGGCTGAGGAGATCAACAGCATCCGGCTCTATGATAATGGATATGCATTTCTGACCAGCGCTGACGGGACGCTCTTCTATCATCCGTATATGGATGTGTCAGGTCTTTCGGTGGAATCCATCACGGATCTCCCTAACAGCGATACGAATGAAAAGAATGTACTGCACTATACTTACCACGGAGAGAAAAAAGAGGCAGTCTGGCACTCCCTGAGCAACGGTATGCGTCTGTATGTTACGGTTCCCGTTTCTGAGACGAAGGGTGAATGGCAGGGGCTTGTACTGAATATCAGTTTAGGTGCTGTTATCGTCCTCATCACGTCAAGTCTGTTTCTGATGTACTACACAAGGCGCATTACCAAACCGCTCGAGCAGCTCACCCATGCAGCAGAGCAGGTAGAACAGGGAAATTATGATCTTGTTCTCTCCTACGATAAGGACGATGAGCTCGGCAGACTCACGAGATCGTTCCAAAAACTGACGAACGCTGTACAGACACATATCCGCGATCTGAACGGACAGGTATTCATTGATGCATTGACGCATGTGAAGAATAAGGCAGCGCTGTCAAATGCATTCAATGCGATACAGGAACAGATGGACAGCGGCGTGGAAAAGCCGGAATTTGCGATCGGCGTATTCGACTGCGATAACCTGAAAACGATCAACGACCAATACGGACACGATATGGGTGACATCTATCTGAAGACCGCCACCCGCATCATCTGTCAGGTGTTCAAGCACAGTCCTGTATTCCGTACAGGCGGAGATGAGTTTGCTGTCATCCTGAGAAATGATGATTATCATAACATGGCTTCGCTCCTTGAACAGTTTGATACAGATGCCGGGGAGATCAATGCAGCTGCCGCCAAACCTTGGGAGCAGGTGCATATCTCAAAGGGCTTTGCTGTTTTTGATCCGTCAGAGGACAGCTCTGTGACCGGTGTGATGAAACGCGCAGACCAGCTCATGTACCAGAATAAACGAAACAGAAAAGCCAATACAGCTTCGGAATCGTAACATACGCAGAAAAGGCGCAGCGATTTGATAAAAACCGGGGGATAAAAGGCAATGAACGAACTATTTGAACGTCTGGGCGCTACGAAATTTTTACAGGTTGCGCTTGAGGGCTGGAACGAGGTATTTCTGCTGATCCTGATCGCGGTCATGATGATCGGGATCAGGCATGACAAAACAGATGAACTGGTAAAACGGGTCAAAATACCGCTGACAAATGAACTGATCCTGTTCTTTGCCGCGATCTTTATCTACAATCTTTCCAACATGATCAGTCTGTGTGTCACAGGGGTGACGACGCCGACTGCGCGGTGCTTCAACCAGATCTGTGTATTTGGCTACTACGCTGCGGGCGGCTTCCAGACGCTTCTGTTTTTGCAGGTGATCCGGAATTATGTTGTGGAGATGCAGGAAAGTCCCCGGCTGCACAGAACCGTTTTCGTGTTTCAGCTTTTGCAGATTCCGCTGTTTCTGCTGCTCCTTGTCACACCGTTTACCCATGCGCTCTACTACCTTGATGCACATAACGTCTACCAGCGCTCGTGGGGATACTGGGTGTGGCAGGCGGTCACGGTACTGACCTTTGTGTTCGCCGGCATTGTGATGATCGTAAAGTGGCATTGTATCAGCGGCTTTCTCAAGCGGATCATCACGGTCGCCACAGTTCTCCCTCTGATTGCAATGGTAGCAAGTATCTATGTGGACGAGGTCAATATCAATAATATTCTGATCGCAGTCACGGCACTCATCATGTTTCTGAGCTATGAGAGGAACAAGAACGAAATCACGCTGAAAAACGCCTATGCACTTGAAAAAGCCAAAACGGAGCTTGCCGAAAGCCGCCTGACGATGATGCTGGCGCAGATCAAACCGCATTTCATCTACAATTCGATGAATGCGATCATGGAGCTTTGCTATACGGAGCCGGAGCTTGCCGCGGAGACCATTGCGCATTTTTCGGACTATCTGCGGGGCAAGCTGGAGGCATTTGACAGCAAGGAGCTTGCCTGGTTCGATGATGAGCTGGGGCTTATCAAGGAGTACCTGTCGATCGAATACGCCGACCGGAACAAGGTGTTCCGTGTGGAATATGACCTTGCCTGCAAGGATTTCCGGCTGCCGGCGCTGACCGTGCAGCCGCTGGTCGAGAACGCAGTCAAGCACGGCGTTGACCGCTATTCGGCGGATTCGCTGGTGCAGATCATCACCCGCGAGGATG
>ONEQ01000213.1 GCA_900316885.1 uncultured Eubacteriales bacterium
TCAACGATGGTAACAAGGGCGTGTATGATGCAGCAACCGACAGTTATAAATTCGTGCCCCAGGTATACTATGATCCCAGGGCCCGGGAACTGGTGGTAGATGACATCGGAACCAGGGGAGGCAAGATTTACCTGACGGGCCGTATCTCCAGCACCGGAAACGGAAGGGTTCTGGCGGCGGATGGCGCAGCGGACATATATATCGAAAACAATACGACGGCGAATCTGACGGTGGGACAGATTGTTAACAGCGTTCTCGAAGGCAAGATCGAGATCACTGACCTGGCCAATGACACCTGGACCCAATATACCCGTTCCGGTACCTACACGATTTCTGACTACACATCGCACCTGAAAGAAACGAACCTGGATCAGTATAAGAAAGGCAGCGAAGCCATCGGCTATTATACAGATAAGGAAAGCGCCCCATCGGCATGACCGGTGAGGCGCTTATAATTATCGGAGAGAGCTCAGATTCAGGTCGGAATAGTCGTACATGACGGAAATGTTCCGCTTCTCGAAGATCACATAGAACAGCAGCATGAACACTTCACCGAACATCGAGATCAGGAAGATGAGATCCGTGTTCCCGGTGAGCGGTCCCACCAGGGAGAAGCCCAGCATGAACAGCCCTGCCAGCAGGATGGTCGGCGTTTTGTGCTTGAACGTGATGTAGATGCCGGTCAGGATCAGCGGAACGACCGTTCCGTAGGAGAGTGCGCGGTTGACAAGCTCCGGCCAGCTATCCTTGGGGCTGACGGAGACGTAGCGGACGATCTCATTATAGAACCCCTCGTTCAGGACGACCTTGTCCAGTTCACGGAAGACACCCGATGCTGCACCGGCAGCCATCAGAATGACGGTCAGTACCCAGGTCACCTGCCGTGCCCGCTTGTAGAACGGTGCGGCGTGGGCGCAGATGGCAAGGTTGATGGGGATCAGCAGTCCGTGCAGGATGTACCGCGCACGGCTGAGGATGATGAGCACCGGGAGCATGATCTTCGCACCCGCAGAAAGGATGATCGCATCGAAGCAAAGCCCCAGTCCCACCAGCGTCATACATATGACGACGGGGTCTTTTTTCTTGGTATAGTCCGCAAACAGGATCAGGGTTAAGATGACCTCGATCACGCTGATCGAGCAGAGCAGGATAAAACCATAGGTTAGTAAAAAATCGTGCATACTTCGCACCCTTCCGTAATGATGTCAGGTTAGGCAACACAGCACCGGGAATGTCCTGCGTCCGATGCGGTTTGTTTCCATTGTACCATATTTCAGGGGGTTTTGTCAAGCCCTTGACAGAAATCGGATTTTTGGGTATACTAGAGTTAGCGAATGTCAACAGGAGGGATGCGGATGAAGCAGTATCAGGTGACAGGCATGAGCTGTGCAGCGTGCAGTGCCCGTGTGGAAAAGGCGGTTTCTGCCGTGCCGGGTGTGACGGCATGCTCTGTCAGTCTGCTGACCAATTCGATGGGCGTTGAGGGGACCGCATCCGCGGATGCGGTGATCCGTGCCGTGCAGGATGCCGGCTACGGTGCATCCCCGAAGGGCGAGGCGGCGCCGTCCCGTTCAGATCCGTTCATCGATGCGGAAACGCCGAAGCTCCGGCACCGCCTGACGGCATCACTGGTGCTGCTCCTGCCGCTGATGTGGCTTTCCATGGGGCATATGCTCGGACTGCCGGTTCCGTTCATGGGTAATCCCGTCGCGCAGGGCATTTTGCAGATGCTCCTGTCGGGGCTGCTGCTGGTCATCAACCAGAAATTCTTTGTTTCGGGCTATCGGGGGCTCCGGCACCGTGCCCCGAATATGGATACGCTCGTTGCCATGGGCGCGGGGGTGTCGTTTCTCTGGAGCGTCTGGCTGCTGATTGCCATGACAATGACCGGGGAAACGGCACATCTGAGCTTTGAGAGCGCCGGCATGATCGTGACGCTCATCACGGTCGGCAAGCTGCTCGAATCCGTCTCAAAGGGGCGCACAACCGATGCGCTGCGTTCGCTCCTGAAGCTTGCGCCGCAGACGGCGACCGTCCTGCGTGACGGACAGGAGCAGATCATTCCCGTCGAGGAGCTCCGGGTCGGTGAGGAATTCACCGTGCGCCCGGGTGAAAGCATCCCGGCGGATGGCATCGTGCGTGAGGGACATTCCGCCGTGAATGAATCCGCCCTCACGGGGGAGAGCATCCCCGTGGACAAGGCGCCGGGGGATCCGGTATCGGCGGCGACGCTGAACCAGTCCGGCTTCCTGCGAATTGAAGCGGTTCACGTCGGCGGGGAAACGGCACTTGCCAAAATCATCCAGACCGTGAGCGATGCGGCTGCGACCAAGGCACCGATTGCCCGTGTTGCCGACCGGGTGTCGGGGATCTTTGTGCCGGCGGTGATCGGCATTGCGGCAATGACGCTGATCGGATGGCTGATCGCCGGACGGGAATTTGGCTTTGCGCTGTCGCGGGCAATCGCGGTTCTGGTTATTTCATGCCCCTGTGCGCTGGGACTTGCCACGCCCGTGGCGATCATGGTCGGCAGCGGCAGGGCGGCAAAGCACGGCATCCTGTTCAAGACGGCGGCGTCCCTCGAAGCCGCAGGGCGCACGGAGATCGTCGTCCTCGACAAGACCGGCACGATCACCAGCGGCACGCCTGCCGTGACGGGGATTTTCCCCGCAGCGGGCGTATCGGAGCCGGAGCTGCTTGCGGCGTCGCTGGCATTGGAGCAGAAAAGCGAGCATCCGCTGGCAAAGGCGGTGATCGCCCATGCGCAGGCACACGGCATCACCGCACCGGAGATCAGCGCATTTGAAGCGCATCCCGGCAACGGCTTGCAGGGGATGCTGGATGGCAGAGCCATGATCGGCGGCAGCCGGCGCTTTTTGGAAAGGCAGGGAATCACACTTCCGGCTGAGCTGGAATCCGCTGCCGCGCTGTGCAGTCAGAGAAGCGAAACGCCCCTGTTCTTTGCGGCAGACGGCAAGCCGCTGGGGATTCTCGCTGTTGCGGATACGATCAAGCCAGACAGCCCGCAGGCGATTGCGGAGCTGCACGGAATGGGCATCCGCGTGGTGATGCTCACCGGCGACAACGAGCAGACCGCCAGAGCAATTGCACAGGCAGCCGGCGTGGATGAGGTCATTGCGGGCGTGCTCCCGGACGGCAAGGATGCGGTTCTCCGCAGGCTCTCGCATGAGGGCAGGACGGCGATGGTCGGTGACGGCATCAACGATGCCCCGGCGCTCACCAGGGCGGACGTCGGGTTTGCCATCGGCGCGGGAACGGACGTGGCGATTGATGCGGCGGATGTGGTACTCCTGAAAAGCACGCTCCGGGATGCGGCGGCAGCCATCCGCCTGAGCCGGCAGACGCTCCGGAATATCCGGGAAAATCTGTTCTGGGCTTTCTTTTATAATGTGATCGGCATCCCGCTGGCGGCGGGGCTATGGATCCCGCTGACCGGCTGGGAGCTGCCGCCGATGTTCGGTGCGGCGGCGATGAGTCTGTCAAGCTTCTGCGTCGTGACGAATGCGCTGCGGCTGAACTGGTTTGATCTCTACAGCACACGCCGCGACAGAAAGCATACACCCAAACCCAAGAAGGAGGAATCAACCATGACAAAGACCATGAAGATCGAAGGCATGATGTGCCAGCACTGTGAGGCATCCGTGAAGAAGGCACTTGAAGCGCTGGACACGGTGGCATCCGCCGAGGTCAGCCACGAGCAGGGGACTGCGGTTGTCACGCTGACTGCGCCGACGGAGGATGCAGTGCTGCGTCAGGCAGTCGAGGCGAAGGACTACAAGGTTCTGGAAATCGCGTAAAATCGGGAGTCTCTCCTCTTTTGGAGAGACTCCGAAAATTTTTTTAAAAAAATTTGAAAAAACACTTGACAAATGAAAGAAAGTGTGGTATACTAAATAAGTCGTCAGGCGAGAGAAACGCCGGACAGAACACTGGGGTGTCGCCAAGCGGTAAGGCAACGGACTCTGACTCCGTCATCCGGGGGTTCAAATCCCTCCACCCCAACTAAGATGCACGTTCTGAGCAATCAGAACGTGTTTTTGTTTTTTCAGCTTTGAAATACGCCGGTTCAGTCGCATTTTACCGAAAGGAACCCTCATATTTGTACAAGATACACAAAGAACGTTCCACCACCATGTAAACTATATAGAATTTATCAGAAACGCATTGCATAATTTGTTCATAAATGGTATAATGATAAA
>ONEQ01000024.1 GCA_900316885.1 uncultured Eubacteriales bacterium
CCGAGGAGGGACGCGGCGTTCACTGCGATGAGATCGCAGATACACAGGGCGGCTTCTTCATGAACCCCGAGGCGCGTGCGACCGTTGCCGAAAAGCTCGAAAAGTACAAGAAGATCCAGTTCCCGGGGGTATAACTCCGCGGATGCCCGGCTCGTATGCGCCGGGCAGGATTTTTTGTGCTGCTCTGTACTGACATTCTATGAAACGTGACCGAAGGGAGAGAATCATGAAGCTTTTACATCAAATCGCAGGCATCGTCTGCGCCGCCGTCACCCTGACAGCCTGTCTTCCGCTGACGGCAGGTGCCGCATCCGCATCGGAACTCCAATCCTCCATCGAATCCTATGCCGCGGACAATCCGGATGATTACATCTCGTTCGTGACCACCGTCGCCGACAAGGACAGCGTGCTGTATACCGGCGCCTTCGGCTATGCGGATCTGGAGAATCAGCTCCCCGCCGACGAGCAGACCGTCTACGAATGGGGGAGCATCTCCAAGACGATGATCTGGGTCAGCGCGATGCAGCTCTGGGAACAGGGACGGCTCGACCTCGAAAAGGACGTGCAGGTATACCTGCCGGCAAGCTTCCTGCGCGGGCTGCGGTTTGAAGAGCCGCTCACGATGCTGGATCTGATGAACCACACCGGCGGTTTCACGGAAACAGTGTGGCAGCTTCTGGAGGATGATCCCGACAAGCTGCCCACGCTGGAGGAAGCGCTGAAACGCACACAGCCCTACCAGCTGATGCCCCCCGGCACGGCAAGCTCGTATTCGAACTGGAGCGCGGCGCTCGCGGCCTATGTTGTCGAGTGCGTTTCCGGCGAATCCTATCCGGATTACGTCCGTGCGCATATCCTGGAGCCGCTTGGTATGGAGCATACCTCTGTTGATCCCGCATGCCGGGATAATCCATGGGTGCAGGAGCAGCGCGAAAAGCTCATGGGATATTCCCACGCCAGCGGCGAATGGGAGTGCCTGGAAACCGGCGTGCAGTACATTACCATATCCCCTGCCTCCTGCGTGACGAGCACCATCGGCGATCTGACGCGCTATGCGCAGAGCTTCGTGCAGAAGCCCTGCCCGCTGTTTGAGAAGTCCGGCACGCTTGACGAGCTGCTCAAGCCGAGTCTGACCTTCGGTGATTCGGACATTCCGGAGGTCTGCCACGGATTCATGCCGGAGCAGCGCGGCGGGCACATGGTCTACGGTCATTCCGGCGTGACGAACGCCTGCTCGTCGAGCATGCGGTTCTGTCCGGATACGGGAACTGTCGCAGTCCTGCTGGCAAACTGCCAGACCAGGGCGAACGGCAATGTCATGAAGCTGGTGCTCGGTGAGCTGGACAATATCACCGTAAACGGCGGCGGGATCACGGAGCACAAGGACATTTCCGGCGTCTATTTCGGGATGAGCGGCATCCATCACGGACCGCTGCGGTTCACGTCGCTCCTTGGGAATCTCCCCGTGAAAAAGACCGCGGAGGACACCTGGGATGCCGGCGGATTCCTCACGTTGGAGCGCAAATCCGACAGCGTGTTTGAGTGTACCGATTCCGATGAACGGACGAGTCCCTGCGCATCGTCCGTGCTCCCGGACGGCAGACTGGTGCTGGATCTCGGCACAGACAGCTACATCCGCGACACCTCCATGCTGGTGAGTCTCGTGATCCTGCCGGTCTATGTACTGCTGATGGTGATCGGGCTGGTGATCCTGCTGGTGAAGCTCGTCAAGCTGATCCTGAAGAAAGACCAGCGTTATCGCGGTGCGCCGTTTATCACCGCCGCGCAGATCATGCGCGTGGTATCCGTGGCAGGGATGATCGTACTGACGGCAGCCTTCTTGCCGAAATACGGGCTTTCCCGCCCGCTGTGCATCGCGGTGTGCATCGTGGAGATGCTCTGTGTGCTGAGCTATGCCGCTTCGATCGGCGCATCGGTCTACGGCATGCGCTCACAGTTCGGGCAAAAGGCGGCAGGCTGGCAGTACATCGTGAATATCGCGGCAAATGCGGTTTCGATCTTTGCGGTGGTTTCACTGGAGCTGTACCGCTTCTGGCAGATCTAATATATCCCCCTTACCGGAATCCCGGTAAGGGGGATTGCTTTATTTTTTCACAGGGAGCTGACCGAGGATCTCCAGCGCGAATTTCAGGATGTTCAGACCGTCATTTCCATCGATGCTCTTGTTTTCATCCACATCCGCATTGCGCTGCGCTTCGTCCTTCAGATCCGAGCAGCCTAGCAGGAACTTGTTCAGCGCCACCACATCCACGATGTCCACCTTGCCGTCCAGATTCACGTCGCCGTAGACAACTGCCGCCGGCTCGGCGGTCGGTTCGGTCTTGGGGACGGTTGTGGGCTGGGTGGTGGGTTCGGTTGTGGGGACAGTGGTCGGTGCCGTTGTCGGCTGGGTCGTGGGCTTGGTACTGGGCTGGGTTACGGGCTCACCGGGCTTGACTTCGTCGAGACTCGGATGGACATCGCCCCACCATTCCCAGACATTACCCTGACGATAGGGCTCGACACGCTGGTCATTCGTCCAAGTGAACACATTGTCGTAGAGGTGTCCCTCCTCGTAATACCAGCGGGCAAGGGAGATGATCTCATCGGGATAGCCCTTGTAATAGCCGTCATGCTCGCCGGTGAAATTCGACCAGCCGGTGTTGAAGCCCTTGAGGGCGCCGCGGGTGACCTGATAGCCCTCGAGTCCGTCGGTGGTCATGCCCACCACGCAGAAATGCATGATCTTGCGCACACCCATGTGGTCGGAAATGATCGCATCATAGAACGTATTCTCCGCGAGGGAGTACTGGAACATCTCCGGCACGTCCTCCTCCTTCATGAACTTCGGATCGGCATCCTTGAAGGCGGTGACTGCCGTCTGGAGCGTGCCGTAGGCATGGGCGGAGCTCACGCCGAAGCCCTCGGACTGCGCCGTCTCGATGTCCGCGCCGTCGCCGTTGCCGCCGAGGGTGCTCTCACGGGTGCCGACGCCCAGGAACAGGGCATACACCTTCTCACGCTCGGTCTGTCCGGTGCGCTTCGAGATCAGCTCCCAGTGCTCGTCGATCTCCTTGTAGAGCGCGTACTTGACCTCCTGCACGGTCATTTTGTGGTTGATTGCACGGATTTCCGCGGTTGAGGCGTTCTCCGGCGTGTTGCGCTCCCCGAAATTGAACGGATTGCCGACGCCCTCGGTCTGCACATCGCGGCTCGGGTCGTGCTTCATCTCGCCGCCGTCTGCGGCAATGACCGGCGAGGCACACAGCAGGAGTGCGCCTGCGGTGAGAACGGCGGTCAGTCTGGATACTAATCGGATTTTCATACTTTTTACCTCCCATATGTTGTTATCGATCGGTGCGCTGCCGATCCCGGATAACAGTTCCATTATAGCACACTCTCCCGGAAATTGCAAGTCTTTTTTGTGCGCAATGTCAGAAAAATCATTGACATCGGAGCGAATTTCCGGTATAATAGGATAAAAACCAGAAAATTTTCCGGAATACTGTTACAATTCGCTGCGCTATGCGTTATGATAAGTGAAAGCCGTTTCAGCTTGTCGATCAAGTCACTTTTTCTGGGATGGCGTGCCGCGGAGCGCTCCTCCCCAACCCCTCCCCAGAGGGGAGGGGCTATTCTGCGGGGGCTTCGCCCCCTGCGCCCCTTTTATGGGGCTGCCGCCCCATACCCTGCACGAACTTTTTGACAGACTGAAATGAAAGCCATTTCATTTGTAAGGGGTGAAGCCATGATATCCGAGCAGGAGCTCCGCGATGCCGTCCGCCGGTCGCGGAATCAGGGGTTCCGGGCGCTGTTTGATGCGTACAGCGGGTATGTCTACGCGATCATCTGGTACCGCATCCGCGGGCTCGGAACGCACGAGGATGCGGAGGAAGCGGTCAGCGATGTGTTCGCCAATGTGTTCCGCATGTTCGACCGCATTGAGGAGGGTAAGCTGCAAAGCTACATCCGCATCGTCGCAAAGCATGCCGCGATTGACACCTGCCGGCGGCTGTCCGCACGTCCGGAGAGCATCCCCGACGACCCGGATGCCTTCGATCCGGCGGCGCCGGAGACTGTCGAGCAGGAAAGCGCCTTCCGGGAGCTATGGGAGGTACTCATCGACGAGATTCATGCCCTCGGTGAGCCTGATACCACCATCGTCATGCAGCTGTGCTTCTACGGCAGAAGCGCCGCCGAAACTGCGAAAATCGTCCGTCTGTCACCCGCCGCTGTCCGGATGCGGCTGACCCGCGCCAGAAAACGGCTCCGCAAAGCCCTGTCTGACGCGGGATTTACACTGTAAGGAGGGAGTTCAGTGAAAAATGATATTTGGGATAAGCTCCTTCCGCCGGAGAATGAACGGGCACAGGAGCGCATTGCCAAGGAGCTGCCGCCGAAAATGGACATGGATCGGATGTTTCAGCGGAGCATGGACAAATACCAGGGCATCGAGGCGCCGCATGCTGTCCCGGTCTGGAAACGCACGGGATTCCGTGCCGCACTGGGTGCCGCATGCCTGCTCCTGACGCTCGGACTCGTATCCGGGGTCTGGGCAAAGCGGCAGCACATCGAGACACTCCCGCCGGAGACAACGCCTGCCGTGCAGACAACCGTCACCACAGCAACGGAGCCATCCGCCGCACCGGAAACGACCGCGGCACCCACCACCGCACGGAGCACGGCGCCGCGCCGCACAACCGCTTCCCCGCAGACCACGGCACCAGCGGAGACAACCATGCTCCCTACAGACACCGTACCGGCAACAACCGCGCCGCCGATTGCGGCAAGCATCCCGGAGCGCACGGCGGCACGGACAGCGCCCCCCTCCCCTGCCGTGACCGTGCCGGAGACGAATGTCCCCATGACGGCGGATCTTTCGCGCCCCGAACCGGTGACGTCTTTGCCGGAAAGCACGGCTGAAATCACGGAGACGGCACCCGCCACGGAAACACCACCGCGCCCGACGGAATGTCCTGACACGGAAACGCCTGTCACGGAGCTTCATTCCGTACCGAAAACCGAACCAACCGAAACGGGGAGCATAATGACCGAGCCTGCGTATCCGACAATTTCGACGGCTTTTCCGATTGTCGGCTCGCACCAGCTCTGTTTCTGGGGAAGCCAGCTCCGGGATACGGTCGAGACGGTCATCCTGCCGGATCTGACACCCTCGCCTGTTCCGATTCTGCGGTATACCATGCAGGGCGTGCCGTTTTCTGCCGAGCCGCTGGAGACGGAGCACGAAATGCGTGTGCGTGCCTACCGCATCACGCAGCTCGAGGGCGGAACCCATCAGTATTTCCTCACGCAGTCCGTGCGGGATGCCTTCTGCTGCCGGTATGCAGAGGGGGATATTCTCGAGCCTGCGGAGATCAGCGGCAATCCGGCTGTGATTGTCCGGGACGGCGAGCTTTGTGCGCTCTGCTGGGATGACGGGCAGTACACCTTCCGGATCGAAAGCAAGCTGGAGTATCTGCCGATCATGAAGGACATTGCCGCCGGATTCCAGCCTGTGGCGTATTAGGGCAGCAGCATTTCCTTTTTCTGCGCCGTCAGCGCAGAAAAAGTGGGGGCGGCGGAGGGGGCAATTTTCACGGAAAGTTACCCCGGAAAGGTATTTTTACCGAGTAAATGCTGTTGCCGTGATTAGAGTACTCCCATCTTGACAGCAGTTTTGTTTTGCGCTATAATAAAAACAAATGCTTCCAAAGGGGGTTCTGTTTTGAAGAAACAATTGATCGCAGCACTGCTTGCCCTGACCGTCGGGTGCGGTGTTGTAACGACCATACAGGCATCTGCTGAGCCGCAGGCAGGTGTCGTGTCCTACGGCGATGTGGACGCTGACGGTTTTGTCAATGCCGAGGATGCCAGCATGATTCTCCATGCTGCCGCCGTATTCGGTACAACCGCACAGTACGGACTGACTGCCGATCAGATTCAGGCAGCCGACGTAGACCGCAGCATGACGATCAACGCCGAGGATGCCACCTGGATTCTGCGGTATGCCGCCTCTGTCGGCACGGGCTACCGCGGCTCGCTGGAGCAGTATGTGTTCGGAACGGTGCCGGAAACAACCGCGTACACCAATCCGCCCATGCCGACCAATGCGCCTGCTCCGACCGAGCCAGCCACCTCCGTCCAGCCGACAAATCCCGCGCCCACCGTTCCGGTCGGGGACGATGCGGTCAATGCCGTGTTCCTCGGTGTCTCCAACTGGGGCGGCGCCTCCACGACATTCTCCAATGCGTACACCTTCACCTATCGGTTCCTCGTGGACGGATCAGAGCGTCTTTACACGCTCGACAATACCACGGTCGGTGATATGCCCTATCCGCTCCAGAACATGCTGAAGGTGAACTATCACTTCAGGATCAAGGCAAACGGCAGCGAGATCTACAGCGTGCAGGAGGTCGAGAACAATTTACCGGACTACGATCCGCCGATTGCCGGCACGCCCGGCGTGACCACGCTGCGCAATCTTCTCACAACTGCAATGGAGCCGGTCGGCACAACGCTCTACATGTTCGGCGGCGGCTGGAACTGGCAGGACAACGGCTCCGGCTGGCAGACGCGGAGCATCGGCGTACAGCCGGACTGGGTGCGCTTCTGGCAGGAGCATGACCAGAGCTACACCTACCGCACCAACAACCATGCGGCAACCTATTACCCCTACGGGGAATTCAACCAGTACTACTATGCCGGACTGGACTGCTCGGGCTTTGTGAGCTGGGCGGTCTACAACACGCTCCATTCCGAGAACGGGCTGCCCGGCTACGGCGGCAAATCCACACAGATGGCACGACGCTTTGCAGGCTACGGCTGGGGCGACTGGACACATTCGGTCGGCACCAATACGGTGATGCGCCCCGGCGACATCATGAGCATGAGCGGGCATGTATGGCTGTCCCTCGGCACCTGCTCGGACGGCAGCATCGTCATCGCGCACAGCACCCCGTCCGACAGCCATTCCGGACAGCCGGGCGGCGGCGTGCAGATCGGCGCCGTGGGCAATTCCACGAGCTGTCAGGCGTACAAGCTTGCCTCGAAATACATGCAGCGCTTCTATCCGGGCTGGTGTGCGCGGTACAAGGTCACACTCAAATCCAAAAGCGATTATCTCGCTGTCAAGGCGTCGGATGCGGGCAGATTCACCTGGAACTGCTCCTACCCGCTGACCGACCCCGACGGCATCCAGAACATGTCCGCCGATCAGGCGCTTGCCTATATTTTCGGTGAATGATTCGGGGCTATTTTACAGGGGCTGCGCCCCACACCCCGTAAAGGCAATACCGCACAAAGGACAGTGCGTCAGATGTGCCACAGATTTTTCGGCAGAATGTACAGTGACGACGACGCGATACTGTATGTATCGCTAGGAGGAACTGTGCTAGATGACGGAAAAGATGGGGTACAGATGACGTGCTGAGCCGTCAGGCGGTCTTTGTGCGGTGTTGCCTAATATCTCTGGACAGACAAAGACCTCCCCATTGCGGGGAGGGCTTTTTTTCACATAAATGACTCCGATCTGGTACGCCGTACAGCATCTTCCCAGCCGCTGCAAAGCTTGTCACGCTCGGGCTGGGTCATCCGCGGCTCGAATGCCGTGTGCCCGCCGAGCATCCCGGGAAGCTCCTCCATCCTCCACATGCCGCTGGCAAGTCCCGCGAGGAATGCCGCGCCCTGCGCGGTTGCCTCCACATTGTCGGGACGCACGATGCGCCTGCCGAGGAGATCTGCCTGGAATTGCAGCAGGAAGCCGTTCTCGGATGCACCGCCGTCCACCTTGATTTCACCGAGGGATGCGGTATCCTCCTCCATCGCATGCAGGACGTCCGCCGTCTGGTACGCGATGGCTTCGAGCGCCGCACGCGCAATATGTGCCCGGGTCGTGCCGCGGGTCAGACCCGTGATCGTGCCGCGTGCCCCGCTGTCCCAGTAGGGCGTGCCGAGTCCGACAAATGCCGGAACGAAATACACCCCGCCGTTGTCCGTCAGAGAACCGGCAAGCGTCTCCGATTCCTCCGCACTCCGAAGCAGTCCCAGCTCGTCGCGCAGCCACTTGATTGCCGCACCCGAAACGAACACCGATCCCTCCAGCGCATAGGTCACCTTTCCGCCGATGCTCCAGCCGATGGTCGTCAGGAGTCCGTGACGGCTGACCGTGGGCTTGTCGCCCGTGTTCATGAGGAGAAATCCGCCCGTGCCGTAGGTATTCTTGACATCCCCCGGCGCAAAGCAGCCCTGTCCGAACAGTGCCGCCTGCTGGTCGCCCGCACAGCCGTAGATCGGCAGCGGCACGCTGAGGAATGCCGCATCCGTCACGCCGAAATTGCCCGATGAGGGACGCACCTCCGGCAGGATGCACACGGGAATGTCCAGAAGCTCCAGAAGCTCCTTGTCCCATTCGAGTGTGTGGATGTTGAACAGCATCGTCCGCGAGGCATTGGTCACGTCGGTCGCGTGAACCTTGCCGCCGGTGAGATTCCAGATCAGCCATGTATCCACCGTGCCGAACAGGAGCTTGCCGTTTTCCGCCTTTTCCCGCGCACCGGGGATGTGATCGAGCATCCAGCGCAGTTTGGTGCCGGAGAAATACGGGTCGAGAATGAGTCCGGTCTTTTCGCGGATCATGTCCTTGTACGGCTCGAGGGTCTTGCAGAACTCTGCCGTGCGTCGGCACTGCCAGACGATCGCACGACCGACGGGCTTGCCGGTTGCCTTGTCCCAGAGAATGGTCGTTTCGCGCTGGTTGGTCACGCCGATGGCAGTGATCTGCGCACTGTGGTCAATCGCCGCATGGAGGCAGTCGCGCACCGCCTGGAGCTGTGTTTCGAGGATTTCGAGCGGCTCATGCTCCACCCATCCCGCCTGGGGAAAATACTGTGGAAACTCATACTGTGCGGCGAACACCTTCTCGCCGCGCTCATTGAAGAGTACTGCCCGCGAGGAGGTCGTACCCTGATCGAGAGAGAGAATTAAACGGCTCATATCCCGGTTCCTTTCCATTGTAGTCAATCCCGTCTGCGGGAGGGATGCATGGCATAGAAGTGCTCCTTATCGGCATACATGCGCTCGTCGGCAGTATGCATGGAGGCACGCAGATTCGCCGCCGCATCCGTGCAGTATCCGAGGGCGAAGCTCACGGCGTCGGGATCATCGGCTTCGCCGCGCAGCATCTGCACGCGGTCAGCGATTTCCTCCTCCGGAAGATCCACGGCAAGCACCATGAACTCGTCGCCGCCGGCGCGGTACACATCGCAGCCCTCAAAGGTCTTTTGCAGGACGAACGCGGCATTTTTCAGGAGCAGATCCCCGGCGAAATGCCCGTGGCTGTCGTTGACATGCTTGAGCCCGTTGAGGTCAGCGAACACGATGCCGATGCGGTCGGCTTTCTCCTCGCCGGAGAGCAGGCGGTCGATGCGGTTATTCATGGCGTTGCGGTTGAAACCAGATCGGGTTGTTTTTGCGGAGATCCTCCCATCCGCGCTCGTCGTTGATGAGGATATTGGTGCTGCCGCCGAGGGTATCATTCCAGGTGGCGGCGATATCGATGAAATCATCGTTGACGTAAGCCTTCATGGAGAGCAAAGAGGTATCCTTGCGCAGCGCCTCCGAGAGCACCGAGCACTTGCGCTGCGCGAAGTCGGTAAGGAAAATGCAGCAGTGGTGCGCGTCGGTCATATCGCGGATGTCCTGGATGACCTCATCGACTGCCGCCTGGAAGTCCACAGCACCGCGCAGCTTGATGCAGGTTTTCAGCACGGCAGCGCTGATTTCGGGTGCAAGGCTGGACATGATCGTGGCATCGGCATGCTTGGTGAATTCCTGCGAATAGGAGCAGTACCGGATGTTCCCGTTGTCCGGACCGAGAGGGAGCATGGTGATATTGATCCAGAAATTGAATGTCTCCGGGTGGATGTAGGTATGAATCGTCTCGCCGAGAATGGCGCACCGGTAGCAGAAATCCTCGAAATTGGGATCCTTCGGTATATAGCGCTCGTAGGGGGAATTTGGAATAAACGGTGTCTTGAATTTATCGCTTGCGTCCATGGCGTCATATGCATTGAAACCGTGGAGATAGGGCTTATTGCCGGCAACAATGCGGATATTGCCGTAGGTGCCGTCCGGGAAGCTCTCCACGGAGAGGATACAGGTCATAGGCTTGAAGTGATCTGAAAACTGAAAGAAATCCACGCTCTGTCCCGTCCCTTCTGAATGAAATAGAAATAGCCACTATTATTATAGCATAAAATGATTCTTTTGTCCATAGTTTTTTGTGAATTTTTCTAAAGGCAATACCGCACAAAGGACAGTGCGTCAGATGGGGTACAGATGACGTGCTGAGCCGTCAGGCGGTCTTTGTGCGGTGTTGCCTATAGTACATTCCGGCAGAAAAAGCAATAGCAATATTGCTGGAATATCCCCCATCCGGCGTGGAAGTTTTCTCACAGCCCTTGCAATCCGGCGGAATTTGTGCTATAATAGTGTTGATTAACCCAAAGGAGGCAAAGAACATGGAACACATCACCTTGTATCTGCAGCTCATGGCAGGCGCGTTCGGATTCTGCATCCTCGCAATCTGGCTCAAGGAGCTCATTCAGCTCGGCACGGCATTGCTCCTGTCACCGAAATTCGGCTTCAAGCTGCATCATTTTTCCATGTTCGGCTTTGAATTCCGCAAGCAGGACGGCAAGTGGGAATGTTCCCGCGGCAGGCACAGCCTGCTCATCCAGTCGATGCCGACCGTCGATCTCACACAGCATCATGAGCCGGAAGAGCTCGAGCGCATGGAAAAACAGCTCGAAGCGGTGCGCATCCTCATTCTGCTTGCGGTCATCGGCATTCTGTTCGCACTGACATTCCCCTCGATGCTGCGGCTCCTGCACGCAGACGGCAGCATCCTCAGCGCACTGCCTGCCGGACTCGGCATCGGCATGGTGTGGCACAGCCTTGTCACACTCGGCATCCGGCTTTATGTCTACGGCGTCATGATGAAGAAGCTCCCCGGTTATGTGCAGTCGCTCCTGAAACGTCTGCGGGCGGGCGAACGGTTCGGGGAGATGGGGCTGCGTCCGATCGAGACGCTCCCGTACAAGAACCCCTCCCAGATGGAGAAGATGTTCTACTACAGCTTCTACATCCCCGCTATGATCGAAACCGGGCAGATCGGCGCCCTCCAGCAGCCCATCCGCGAAATGACCGCCTATTACCGCGACCGGGACTATGTCATTGCGGACACCGGGAATTATTATTGGCTCGTGTTCTATTATTCCCGCTATGAACTGAATCCCACAGCGGCAACACACTTTCTCAACCGCATCCGCCCTACGCTCGAAAAGGACAAGGATGTCAATGCGCGGCGCGTGCTCGCGTACTATGCATTCGGCATCGAGCAGGATTTCCCCAAAGCACGGCAGTATCTGGAGGATGCCTATGCGGTGCTGGAAAAGTGTCCCTCCGTCGGTGAACGCGAGCTGGAGCGCAAACTGCTGCGTGATCTGGACGGTTTTCTGAAGGCGAAAGGATTCTGATATGAAGATCACATACATCCTCCCGGCAATCGGGAAGAAACCGGGCCAAAAATACATCGGCACCTGGAAGATGGAGCCGCTGACCATTGCACAGCTCAAGGCGCTCACACCCCCGGAGGTCGAAACGGAATTCTACGATGACCGGGTCGAGCTCATCGACTACACGACAAAGACCGATCTGGTCTGCATCACCGTCGAGACGTACACGGCGAAGCGCAGCTACAAAATTGCCGCGAAATTCCGGGAGCGCGGCATCCCCGTTGTCATGGGCGGGTATCACGTCACCCTCTGCCCGGAGGAGGCGGCGGCATACTGCGACAGCGTGATCGTGGGGAGCGCGGAGACAGTCTGGGTGCAGATGCTCCATGACGTGCAGCACCATTGCCTGCGCCCGCGCTATGACGGCACCACGGCGGAGTATGACATCCAGCCGGATAAGTCCATTTTCGCGGACAAGCCCTATGTGCCGGTGAGTCTCGTGGAGACGGGGCGCGGCTGCATCCATAAATGCGACTTCTGCTCGATCTCGAAGTTCTACTGCTCGCATTACTATGCGCGTTCGCATGAGCTGATTCTCGACGATCTCCAGAAATCGAAGTACCGGTACACCTTCCTCGTGGACGACAATCTCGTCGCAGACCGGCGCAATGCGATCCGGCTGTTCGAGGAGCTCACGCCCCTCAAAAAGAAATGGGCGGGTCAGGGAACGCTGACCATCGGGCGCGACCCGGAGCTTCTCAAAGCCATGAAGAAAAGCGGGTGCGAGATCATCCTGATCGGCTTTGAAAGCCTGAATCCGGAGACGCTCAAGCAGATGAACAAGAGCTTCAATGCGTCGCTCGGAGAGCGCAACGAGCTGGTGCAGCGCATCCACGATGCGGGCATCGGCATCTACGCGACCTTCGTGTTCGGCTACGACAACGACGACGAGCGCAGCTTCGAGGATGCGATGGCATTCGCCAAGAAGCACAATTTCTACACGGCGGCATTCAACCACCTGCTCCCGTTCCCGAACACACCCCTCTATGACCGCCTGAAAGCTGAAAACCGGCTGATTTATGACAAATGGTGGCTTGAGGACGGGTACCATTACGGAGAGCTTGCCTTCCATCCCAAGAAGCTCACGGCGGAAAAGCTCTCGCAGCTCTGCCGCGATGCCCGGAAGGAATTCTCCGCGCCGAAAACCGTGCTGTCCCGCGGATTTGCGTCGCTCGGACGCACCAGTCCCCTGATGTGGGGGCTGTTCTGGGGGATGAATCTCCGGCTCGGTGATGAGATCGACCAGAAGATGCATGTCCCGATCGGAGAGAACCTCGATGAACTTCCAAAATGACCGCTATACCCTGCGGCTGGCGCTTGATGCGGATGATGCGGGCATCGCGGAGATCTTCGCCGCAGGGCATTTCGACGGGGGTATCTCCGTGCAGTTTCTCCGCCCGTCACCGCTTGCATCCTTCGCGGCGGACGGGGATGAAACGCGCATCCTTGTCATCCACGACAACATGCTGGACCGCACGGCGGCAGTCGGCGGCGCGGTGCTCCGGACGGAATTTCTCCGCGGCATCCCGCAGAAAACCGCATATCTCACCGGTCTGAAGATCCACCCCGACTACCAGAAGCAGATCTTCTTCATCGCGAAGGCGTACCAGTTTCTGGGCGAGCAGCTCGCCGGATGCGCCTGCTGCTACACGACCATCCTCGACGGGAATACGCCCGTGATCCGGATGCTTGAGAAAAAGCGCCGGAACATGCCGGAATACCGCTATCTCGGGCATTACACGACCTACTGCTTTCACGGCGGGCGCAGGATGCTCCCGTTGGAAACGGCGGATACAGCGCCCGTGCAGCCCGCACCGACAGACCTCACGCCGGCAAATACGGCGTATCCGGGCTTCGGAGAGGGGCAGTATTTCGTGTACCGGCAGGGCGGGGCGGTGCTGGCATCGTGCTATTGCGGGGATCAGACGGCGGTCAAGCAGTACAGAATGGCGGGCTACGGCGGGATTTACCGGCTTGTCTCGAAGCTCCCGACGCGCCTGCTGGGGTATCCGGCATTCCCCCGCGCAGGGCAGATCATCCGGCACGGGGTGATCTCACAGCTCTTTGTGCGGGATCAGGATCCGGCGGTATGCCGGGATTTTCTGCGCTCGGTCGCGGCGGCATCGGGATGCGAGATGCTGCTCTGGGGCGGCTTCGAGACGCATCCCCTCTGCCCTGCCCTCGACCGGATGAAAACCGTGCATTACGGCAGCCGGCTCTATGAGGTCATCTGGCAGGGTGAGGGACAGCTTTCCGATCAGATCGGCATGGAATGTGCCCTGCTCTGAACAGACATGCACAGCTTACGAACAGGAGAACCACATGGGAAAGAAACCAAAGGAAAAGAACGTCCTCCAGATCATGCAGGAGATGGAGGCACAGCAGCAGGCGCTTGCCGCACAGCAGGCAGAGCTTGCCGCACAGAAGGCGGAGGAGGAGCGCCTTGCCTACGAGGAGCAGCTCCGCGAGGAACGGCTTGAGCTGCTCCGGCTCAAGCAGGGTGTCATCGACGAGAGCGAGACAATCCGCGAGGAGCACGAGGAACAGCGGAAATACACCCTTGGCGAGAAGCTCGGGAATTTCTTCTACCACAACAAGTGGTGGCTCGGAATCGCGGCATTCTTCGTGTTTTTCACGGGCTTTACGGTATGGCAGATCGCAACGACCGTCAAGCCGGACATGATCGTGCTCCTGCTCGTGCATGACGATTACTTCAACGCGCACTGCAACGAGAAGATCTCCGAGATCTTCCAGCAATACATCTCCGACGAGAACGGCGACGGGAAGGTCGTGTGCGATGTGTACTACATCCCCGCCTCGAGTGACACCGAGGACCGCAGCGGCTACACCGGCGATACCACAAAGCTCTTCGCGGAGTTCCAGATCTCCGAGGCGTGCATCGTCATTTCCGACGAGGGCGCGGATACCTACATCGTCCCCGACCGCACGCTCTACGACCTTGAAGCCGATCTCGGTGAGTATGAGCAGACCGACAAGATGCGGTTCTACCTCGCGGACACCGATTTTGCGAAGGATCTCGGCTGGGAGGAGGCGCTCGACAAGGATATTTACGTCGGCATCCGCTCCGTCCGCCAGACGATGGACTCCGAGGAGGAGATGCAGAAAACCTTCGACATCAGCTACCCCGCCCTGCAAAAATTCATCGCGCATTACGGCACACGCCGCAGTGAATGAAATGATCCCCCTCCTGCTTCAGGAGGGGGATTGCTTTTATGTGGCTTATTTCGGCTTCCATACGAGGAACTCCTCCAGCGGCAGGGGCTTGGCATAGTAGTAGCCCTGGAAGCTCTGGACGTGATAGTGCTGGAGAATATCGCGCATCTCCGCGGTTTCGATACCCTCCACGCAAACCTTCGCACCGAATGTCGATGCCACGCCCGCAAAGGATTTGATGAGCTCACGCTCCTTCTCGTCCTGCTCGATCTTCTGCACAAAGCTGCGGTCGATCTTGATGATGTCGAACGGCAGGTTCTTCACGATGCCGATCGACGAGAAGCCCGTGCCGAAATCGTCCAGCGCGATCTTCACGCCCCAGCCGCGCAGATTCACGACGATATTCTTGAGCAGATCCATATCCAGCAGGCGGCAGCGCTCCGTGATCTCCAGGCACAGATGCTCCGGCGGGAATTCCTCCTCCTTCAGCGTATCCAGCACCATATTCACAAAATCCGGCTTTTCGAGCTGGGTGTAGGACAGGTTCACGTTGATGACAAAATCCGGCGTATCCTCCATGATGCGCTTGGCATCGTGCAGCGCCGTGCGCAGGATCCAGTGCCCCAGATCGCAGAACAGCGGATCCTTTTCCAGCACCGGGATAAAGCTGTCCGGCGGTACCATGCCGTAAACCTCATTCTTCCAGCGCAGCAGCGCCTCCGCGCCGATGAGCTTCTCCTCCTGCGCATCCACAACGGGCTGGTACAGCAGATGGAAGCCGTGATATTCCTGCATGATCGAGGCGCGGATCGCATACAGGCGCTCGATGTGATGCTTGTTCTCGTCGTTGAGATCGTTGTAGAATTCCACCAGCTCGCCCTGTCTGCGGAGCTTGGATTCTCCGTAGGCGTAATTCAGGCATGCATAAACGGTCTGATAGTCCACGCTGAACCGTTCCACGTTCAGGAGTCCTGCGTTCAGGTCGAGGATGATGAATTTCTCATCGAGCATGAAGCCCTCACGGAAATGCGTGCGCAGATCGTTATAGCGCTCCATGACCTGATCGCTCGAATACAGATAGCTGATAACGGCGAATTTCGTGCCGTCCAGCCGGTAGACATTGCCCGTGTTGCTGACATGCTCGAACAGATAGCGCCCGAAATGCTGGAGCACGCGGTTGCCGAAATGATAGCCGTAGACCTCGTTGATCTCGGAAAATCTGCCGACACCGATCAGACAGATGCGCATCGGCACCTCGCGGAGCATCTTGGTTTGCAGATCCTCGAAGAAGCCGTAGAGATTGCGCAGTCCGGTCAGCTCGTCAATATTGCCCTGCACACCGTGATTGCGGATCGTGCCGCTGAAATACTCCGGCTCGCCGTTCTCGTCGCGCATTACGATGCCGCGGCAGGTGCAGAGGTCATACTCTCCGGTGATGCGCTTCGCACGAAGCTGCATATCCATGCCGGATGCCTGGTTGGTGAAGATGTCGTGGACACCCTCGTGGTATGGTCTGACATCGTCCGGGTGAATGCAGTGCTCCCAGAATTCCCCTGCATTGTACAGATACTCCGACGGCAGTCCGAATGCATCGACCGCCGTTTTGGACCAGCGGGAATAATCGTAGCGCATATCGCACAGGAACACATAGTTGCCCTCCGCCACAAGCGCCATCGCCGCAAACAGCGAATCGAGCTTCTTGCGGCGCTCCTCCGGGACATCCTTTTCCCGTGACACGGACGTCATGTACTTGGACGAGTTGGCGGAAGCGATCGACTTCAAGCGCAGCTTGTCCTCATACATCATCGCGTCTGCGCGTTCAAACACATCCGACACTCTTTTGTCGGACTGCGGATCAAAAACCGAGATGCCCGTTGCAATCACGGGACCGTCCTGCCGGATCACATGATCCGCCACGCGGCTGCGGAGTCTTGCCAGCAGCGCTTCGCGGTCATAATAGTCGCCGCTTCCCAGAAATGCGACAAATTCGTCGCCGCCGATGCGGAAGATCGGGCTGTGGGAGAACGTCTCGCAGATCATGCGGCACGCGGCGCGGATGTAATCATCGCCCGCCTTGTGTCCGAGCGTATCGTTGATGACCTTGAGGTTATTGAGGTCGCAGACCACCAGCGCGAATGGCAGGTAATCCACGCCCTTGTCGATATTCTCCTGCACGGCAACCTCAAATTCCTGGTAGGCATTCTTGTTCTTGGTGCCGGTGAGCTCGTCGCGTCGCGCCTTTTCGTTGGCGATTTTGAGCGCCTCAATCTGCTCCTGCTCCTTGAGTACCTCCTCGTTGACGTTCTCGACGCCGATGATGAAGTGGATCTTGTCGCTCGACCACATCGCCGTCAGGCGCGTGTACTGGATCATCTTGCCGATAATCATCCGGTAGTCTATGCTAAACTGCCGGCGGTTCTCCAGCGCGGAGATCAGGTAGTCCTTTTCCAGGATCCCGGTCAGACGGTCGTAATCCTCCGAGTGGATGATCTTCCGGGCATTGCGTTTGGATTCCTCGAAGAAATTCACGCCCTCCTCCTGGATCTCCAGATTGCCGAAGATCTCGTTGGTGGTGTAGCCTACATACGCCGCCGTTTCGCTGTTGACGTAGTAGATCACATCATAGTGCGAGGCAAGGCTCTCCGCGATCTGCCCGTAGGTGACGATCTTGCGGCGGCTCTCCTCAAGTGCCTGCTGGGCGCGGATTTCCTCGTCGATGTTCTCCAGACCGATGATGAGGTGCTTGCCGTCCGCGGTCTGGAATTCGTTATAGCGGTAATAGACGACTTTTCCGTCCATCAGGAGCCGGTAATTGGTCGAATAGCTGCGCTTGCCCTGCATGTTGGCGAGGTTGTACTCCTTGGTATGCAGCCGCACGATCGCCTCCCGGTCATCCGGGAAAACGATGCGCTGGATATTCCGCTGGCTCTCCGTCCAGAAATCATCGCCGCTGGTGGGGATGCCGAGCTTCTTGTAATTGTCCAGCGAGCAGAATTCCACATAACGCGAGGTTTCCACATCGACATAATACAGCGTATCATAATGCTCCGCGAGGCTGTCGGCGATCTGGTTGTAGATCAGCTTTTCCTGGAGCGATTTCTTGCGCTTGTCGATGTTCAGGACGCCGAGGATGAAATACTCGTCGTTGTCGTCGCTGACGCCGCGGATCAGGCGCAGGGTATGCCAGACCGGCTTCCCGTCGATCATCAGGCGGTATTCGATGCTCTGCATCGTGCCCTTCTTCATCTCCGCGAGGAGCTTTTCCTTCTTCATGTCCTCCATGAAGATATGCTTGTCCTCCTCATAGATGACCTTATCGGCATCGCGGACGAGGTTATTGAAGAAGTCCTTCCCCTCCGGCTCGATATGCAGCGAATGGAAATTCGGATCCGTGGAATACCACTGATAGGCATTCGTGACGGCGTTGACGTAGTAGACACTGGTATAATCCATCAGAAGCGCTTCCGCGATTTTCTTGATGATGGAATCGTTGCTGGGCATGATGTTCCCCCCCTGTCTTCCCATGGTACATGGCAAACGCAGTTGGTTTGCCTTCTGACTCCATTATACCATTTTTTTAGCCTGTTTGTCAACATTTTGTTGGTAATTCACAGAAAATTTAAGGAATTTACAGTGAGTCCCCCTGCACCCCGCTTTCGTGGGCTTTGCTCCCACAACGGCGCAAAAAACAGGACCAGCCCATGGGCTGATCCTGTCCGGATCAATCTCTGCTCAGTTCACGGTAGAGCTTGATGTACGCATCTGCTGAAACACCCCAGCTGAAATCGCTCTCCATCGCACGCATTACGAGTGCCTTCCATTCGTAGGCATCGTCGTAGCACGCCTTGGCACGGGTGACTGCATCAAGCATGTCATTGGCATTGTACGTCTTGAACGTGAAGCCGTTGCCGTCACGGTTGCCGTCATCCTTGACGGAATCGCGCAGACCGCCCGTTTCGCGGACGATCGGGATCGTGCCGTAGCGCATCGAAATCATCTGCGCCAGACCGCACGGCTCGCTCTGCGACGGCATCAGGAACATGTCGCATCCGGCATAGATGCGGCGTGCCAGATCCGGCTGGAAGCCGAGCGTCACGCTCACCTGATCCTTATAACGCCACTGCATTTCGGAGAAGAAATCCTCGTAGATCTTCTCGCCGCTGCCAAGAATCGCGAACTTACAGCCGAGCTTCAGAATATCCTCGAACACGTAGCGGATCAGGTCAATGCCCTTGTGCGATACAAAGCGCGTCACGATGCCGATCAGCGGCTCGTCACCCTCCTGGAGGGCAAGCTCCTGGAGCAGCGCCTCCTTGCAGGTCTTTTTGCCGTCCGGCTTCCTGGCGCTGTAATGCGCTGCAATCAGCGAATCCGCGGACGGATCGTACAGGCTCTGATCGATACCATTGAGGATGCCGCTGAGCTTGTACTGCTTGTTGACGAGGATGCGGTCCAGTCCGTGACCGTACCACGGATCCAGAATCTCCCATGCGTAGCTGGGGGATACCGTCGTGATCTTGTCGGCGGCTTCGATCGCGCCCTTCATCATGTTGATGGCGCCGTCATACTCCAGAATCCCCATGTGGTACAGCGGGATGCCCATGACTTCGTTGAGCACTTCCCTGCCGTAGCTGCCCTGGTACTGGATGTTGTGGATGGTAAACACATGCTTGATGTCCTGATAGCCCTGCTGGTATTTGTAGAATACCTGGTAGAATACCGGGATCAGCGCGGTCTGCCAGTCGTTGCCGTTGATGATGTCCGGCTTGAAGTCGATATAGCGCAGCATCTCCAGCACGGCGCGGGAGAAGAACACGAACCGCTCACAGTCGTCGTAAAAGCCGTAAAGTCCGTCTCTGCCGAAATAGTACTCATTGTCGATGAAATAATACGTCACGCCGTTCCAGATGCCGGTAAAGATCCCGCAATACTGCTTCCGCCAGGATACATCGACCGTGATATTGGTCAGGAATGTCAGCTGTGCGCGGAGTTCGGGACGGATGGATTTGTAGAGCGGAATGACGACCCGGCATTCATGCCCCTTCTCGCGGATGGCTGCCGGCAGGGAGCCGACAACGTCAGCCAGTCCACCGGAAGCGGCGAAGGGCACAGCCTCACTTGCAGCAAACAGTATATTCAAGATCTATCACCTTCCAGTTCGTTAGTATAGCCCCATGTCCCCGCAGATGCGGGGACACGGTATCAGCGGATGTAATTACAGTTTCGCATTTTTACCGATGTAAACCGGATAGCTGTCAGAGCCGGTCAGGACTCTGCCCTCCTCGATCGTGACGTTCTTGTCCGCGATCACAGAGGTGAGCTGACAGCCGGCACCGACCTCGGTGGACTGCATCAGGATGCAGTTCTTGACCACGCTGCCCTTGTTGACCTTGACGCCGCGGAACAGAACACAGTTCTCCACGGTGCCCTCGATGATGCAGCCGTCGGCAATCAGGGAATTGGAAACCTTGGACTCCAGACCGTATTTCACCGGACCGTTGTCACCGATCTTCGTGTAGATGGGCGCATTCTTCTGGAACAGCGCATCGCGGTTCTCCTTCTTGAGCAGCGCGAGGTTTGCCTCGTAGTAGCTCTTGACGGAATCGATACGGGAGAAATAGCCCTTGAACTCATAGCCCACAAAGTTGAACTCCTTGCAGCGTGCCTGCAGGCAGTCACGGATCAGGCTGTACTTGCTCTGTGCTGCGGCTTCCTTGACGATCTTTGCCAGGAATTCCTTGCGCATCACGTACATATCCATGCAGATATTGCACTCGCCTGCGATCTGCGGATCGATCAGCACGGACTTGATCTGGTTCGTCTCGTCCATCTGGAGCACATCCACGCCGGAGCCGGATTCCTCATTGTAGTGGTACTTGCCGTATACGACCGTCACATCTGCATCGTTGTCCTTGTGAAACTTGATGACGTCCGCGAAGTTCACATTCGCGATGAAATCACAGTCGGACAGCACCACATACTCGCAGTTGGACTTGCCCACATAGCTCCAGACATTGTTCAGCGCCTCAAGTCTGCCGCGGTATACGCCGTCATTGTTCTGGGAGAACGGCGGGAGCAGATTCAGACCGCCCTTCTTGCGGGCGAGATCCCACTCACGTCCGGTGCCCAGATGATCGAGCAGAGAGCCGTAGTTGGACTTGGTGATGACACCGACCTCGGTGATGCCGGAATTAACCATATTGGAAAGCGGGAAGTCGATCAGGCGGTATCTGCCGCCGAACAGGATCGAGCCCATCGTCCGCTGCTTTGTCAGCTCGACTACGGTCGAATCATGCATGGATGCAAAGATCAGACCGAGTACTTTATTATTAACTCCCATGAGAGTGCCTCCTTACATATTCTCAGAAATAATATCCTTCGGCTTGACCACTGCACCGCCGGAGATCGTCACATTGTGACCGACAACTGCAATGCCCCAGTCGTCGCGGTTCTCGACCTGCTCCGGGGAGACGCCGACTCTTGCGCCGGATTCAACCACGCAGTTCTCACCGACAATCGCATACTCGACCTTCGCACCGGACTTGACAACCGTGCCGGGCATCAGGATCGAATAGTTGACCGTTGCGCCCTCCTCGATGGTGACGCCGGAGAAAATGACGGAGAAATCTACCTCACCGCTGATGGAGGAGCCCTCGGTAATCATGGAGTTCTCGATCTTCGCGGTATCGCCGATATACTGCGGCGGCATGTTGTTGTGACGTGCGTAGATCTTCCACGAACGATCGTAGAGGTCAAGCGGCACGGACGGGCTGAGCAGATCCATATTGGCTTCCCACAGGGAATCGAGGGTGCCGACGTCCTTCCAGTAGCCGTCAAAGGTATACGCGAACAGGCGCTCGCCGTGCTGGAGCATCGCAGGGATGATGTCCTTGCCGAAGTCCTTGGAACCGGTGTTGGCGTTCTCGTTCTCGATCAGATATTTCTTGAGCTTCTTCCATGTGAAGCAGTAGATGCCCATGGAGGCAAGCGTGGACTCGGGATTCTTGGGCTTCTCGGTGAAGCGGACAACGCGGTTCTCCGCGTCGCAGGTCATGATGCCGAAGCGGGATGCCTCCTCCATCGGAACATCGATAACGGCGATGGTGCCGTCGGAATTGTTCTTCTCGTGGTACTCGACCATCTTGGAGTAGTCCATCTTGTAGATGTGGTCGCCGCCGAGGACGATCACATACTCGGGATCATAGCGCTCGATGAAGCGCATATTCTGGTAGATCGCGTTTGCGGTACCCTGGAACCAGTCCGCGCCCTCCTTCGTCTCGAACGGAGACAGGACATGGACACCGCCGTACATTCTGTCGAGATCCCACGGCTGACCGTTGCCGATGTACTCATTGAGCACGAGCGGCTGATACTGGGTGAGGACACCGACCGTATCGATGCCGGAATTGGTGCAGTTGGACAGCGCAAAATCAATGATGCGGTATTTTCCGCCGTAGGGAACTGCGGGCTTCGCCACATTCTGCGTCAGGGCATACAGCCGGCTGCCCTGTCCGCCTGCCAACAGCATGGCAATGACTTTCTTCTTAGCGTTCATAATATTCCTCCTATACATGGTCTGCCCGTTTCCGGGCAGACCGTTAACATCCGTTTTTTGCAGAATTACCGGTTATCTGCTTTTTTTCTCCGCCTCGGCAGCCTTGCGGTCGGCAAGCTCTGCGATGGACAGTGTTTTCTGCTTCTGCGGCATCACACGCTTGAGGTAGAGTACCGTCAGTGCCGGAAGTGTCAGCGATACGCACTGGTCAAAGCCGTGCATACCAAACTTGATTGTCTCATAGGATTTCTTGGCAAGCCCCTTGCCGCCGAATTCGGGGGCATCCGTGCTGAACAGGAGCTCGTACTTGCCCTCGAACGGCACGCCGATCTTGTAATCCTCACGGGTCACAGGCACGAAGTTGCACACAGCGATGACCTCACTGCCGTCGTCCGCGATTCTACGGAACGCGATGACGCTCTGCTTGTAGTCGTCATGCGAGATCCAAGAGAAGCCGCCCCAGGAATCGTCGTTGTCCCAGAGTGCCGGGGTTTTGAGGTAGAGATTGTTCAGCGCTGCCACAAAATCCTGCGTCTGGCGGTGCGGCTCCTGACCGAGCAGATCCCAGTCGAGCTGTTCCTTGTAGTTCCATTCGTTCTTCTGGGCGAATTCCTGTCCCATGAAGAGCATCTTCTTCCCGGGGTGCGCCATCATATACGCCAGGAATGCGCGGTAGGACGAGAACTTGTCCCCCTCCAGACCGGGCATCTTGTTAATCATGGAGCACTTGCCGTAGACGATCTCATCATGCGAAATCGGCAGGATGTAATTCTCCGAGAAGCAGTAGAAGAACGAGAACGTCAGCTTATCGTGATTGAAGGCGCGGTAGATCGGATCGAGGGACATGTACTGGAGCATATCGTTCATCCAGCCCATGTTCCACTTGAAGTTGAAGCCGAGTCCGCCGATGTCCGTGGGCTTGGTGACCAGCGGCCATGCGGTGGATTCCTCCGCGATCATCAGCACATCCGGGTGCTTGGCGAATACGGATTCGTTCAGGTGGCGGAAGAACTCGACTGCCTCGAGGTTCTCGTTGCCGCCGTTGATGTTCGCCGTCCACTCGCCGTCGCGGCGGTCGTAGTCGAGATAGAGCATGGATGCAACGGCATCCACGCGCAGACCGTCCAGATGGAACTCATCCAGCCAGTAATTCGCGCTGGAAATCAGGAACGAGCATACCTCGCCCTTGCCGTAGTCAAAGACGCGGGTGCCCCAGCTCTTGTGCTCCATCTTCTTCGGGTCGGTATATTCGTAGCAGCAGGTGCCGTCAAATTCGTACAGACCGTGCGCATCCTTCGGGAAGTGCGCCGGTACCCAGTCGAGGATGACGCCGATGCCTGCCTGGTGGAACAGGTCGATCATCTCGCGGAACTGATCCGGTGTGCCGAAGCGCGAGGTCGGTGCGAAATAGCCTGTCACCTGATAGCCCCACGAACCGCTGTACGGATACTCGGTCAGCGGCATGAACTCGATGTGCGTGTAGCCCATCTTCTGCATGTACGGAACCATGTCCTTCGCAAAGGAGACAAAGTCCGGCGTGGTGCCGTCCGGGTTGTGCTTCCAGGACTCGAAATGCACCTCGTAGATGTTCATCGGGCGCTTGTAGATCACATGCTGCTTCTTTTCCTCCTGCCACGCGGCATCCTTCCACTCATAGGAGCTTTCGTAGATCTTGGATGCGGTTGCGGGCGGGGTTTCGTAATGATTGGCATACGGGTCGGATTTCATCAGAATCTGCCCGTTTTTTGTCTCAATGCTGAACTTGTAGGCATCAAACTGCTTGAGTCCCTCAATTACAGCCTCCCACACTCCGGTGGCAATGACCTCCATGGGGTTCACCGTGCGATCCCAGTTGTTGAAATCACCAACGACCGAAACACTCACAGCATTCGGTGCCCAGACACGGAAACGATGCTTCTTCACACCATTCTCCTCGATCGCATGTACACCGAAAAATTTATAGCCTTCGCTGTTCTTACCCTGGTAGAAAAGGTAAAGCGGGAAATCATTCGGGTTGTTCTGTTTGGTAGCAGTTGTCATAGCATACCCCCCTTTATACATATTATTTTATCAGAAAACAAGCCATCTTTCAAGTCTTTTTATACTGTTTTCGGCTTTGGTATGTTATTTTCATAGACTATCATAATTTTCAAGGATGATATTTGTGCAACATTACAAAGATTTTGAGAGGGCAGGTGCAAATTCATCGCATTGAGTGGAATCCGTTTCGTCGATTTTTGTATAATCTGCCCGAATTCGAGAGGTCACGCGGGCGGCAATCACGGTCACGTCGTCGCGTGACTGCCCGCCGTGAAAGAGCGTACATTTGTCACAGGCTGTCCGTACCAATGCATCGGGATCGGTCTGCTCGCGGAGCAGCTGGCTGATGTAGGGGTACTCCGCTTCACCGATGCCGTCGGAGAGCATCACGACCGTGTCGCCCGCGAATGCCGTGGAGCGCCGGCGCGAGGGCAGCGCATCCGTGACGATGCCGACCGGGAAGCTCATTGAGCTGATGCGCTGCACCTTGCCTGCATGGCAGAGCAGAGTCGCCGCCGCGCCGGATTTGTAGAGCGAGATTTCCCCGCAGTCCGCGTGGAATTGCAGGACGTCGAGCGTGGCGAAATTCTCCGTGTTCGTCTCGGTCAGGAGCATGGAATTGACCAGCCGGATGGCGGTCGGGACATCCATGCCGCTTTCGACCATGCGCCGGAACGTGCGCACCGCAATCCGCGATGCGAGCGATGCTGTGCTCCCGCTGCCCATGCCGTCCGAAAGGACGAGGTACTGGTCGCCGGTGGCATCCGTGAATGCATCGCTGTGATCGCCGCAGCGCTCGTGGGCGGGGGCATTTTCGCTGTGCATCGCGTATTCCAGCCGGTACGGCGGCGCCTCGTACAGGCAGATGCGCATGCCGCCGCCCGTTTCGAGCCGCACCTGCTCCAGCGGGAGCCGGAGGTATTTCCCCAGCAGCGTCTGCACCGATGTGACCGGAAATTCCGCCATTTTCGTGAAGATCTCCGCCGCCGTTCGCCCCGTCCGCAGACGGCGCACCTCACAGCTCTCAAACGCCGCCGCGCACTGGTGCAGGATCCGGCGCAGGGCATCGGTCTGCGGTGCGAGACAGTCGCAGTCCCGCCGGTTCGTCAGCCCGGACGTCACATCCTCCAGCAATTGCAGATGCTCCAGCGTGACCTGACGGCTTTGGAGCATGTGGACACGCTGCATCCGGGAGAGGGCGCTGCGCGTTGCCTGCGCGGTACATTCCTCGAGCAGGCTCGTCCGGCGGATGCAGCCGTCCAGCGGCTCCGGGACGGTATTGCGCCGGGGATCACGCACCAGCGTGCGCATTGCCTCCGCGGTCTGCATCCCCCGCTGCGACCAGCAGTAGCTGTGATTCTTGCAGCCCGTGCAAAGCCGTTCCCGCACCTGCACGGCATCATCCTCCGGCGGCGCGAGGGTCAGACGGTGCATCACCTCAGACGTTTCCTCGCGCAGGGAGCGCACTGCATCGCCCACAAAGCGCTCCCGGTGATACGCCGACGGCGCATGCTCCGCATCCCCGCAGAGCAGGAACCGGTGCAGATCGATCTGCGTGAGCAGGACATAGACCCCGCAGGAGATCGCAAGCTCCGTCATTTCGCGGACGAATCCCCGGCTCCCGTCGAGGACTGCCGTGCTCAGTGCCTGCAACATGAAAAATACCGGGATGTAGAGGATCTGCGGCAGTCCCGCGCAGAATCCCGCCATCATCCCCGTCACCGGGAGGAAGAGCATCGGCGTTCCCAGCGGCACGCTGCACAGCGTCACGCCGCAGGTCGTGAGGGCGCCCATGAGCGTCCCGCCCGTGTGGCGAAGCTGTCTGGCAAAGAGGAGGGTCACGCTCAGTGCAGCGATGCGCCCGACGTTGAAAAACGGCGTATCCAAGCCGCAAAGTGCCGTGACACAGAGCATCCCGCAGAGCGAAAAGGTGAACGTCTTGCCGGCATGGAGGACGATGCGGCGGTGTGCGGTGAGGGTATCCCGCGCATCCGCGAGGAAATATGCCGCGATCCCGGTCAGAAACGATGCGAACAGGCTCACCGGGATGTATCCGGTTTCAAAGACGAGTGACTGCACAAAGCTCGCAATGATGCAGCTGAGTGCCGTTGTGAGTGCGAGGATCCAGGGTCTGCGCTCCTCGCGGAGGAAAATGCGGATGCAGGTCACGCCCAGCAGGCTGAGCAGCAGAAACTGCATCCCGGCCGGTGCGCCCCTGACCCCATAGCAGAGGAGCGAACCCAGCAGCAGCCCCAGGGCGTATAAGGGCGAAACAATCCCCGCCAGCGCTGCCGCCAGCGGGGAT
>ONEQ01000102.1 GCA_900316885.1 uncultured Eubacteriales bacterium
GAATCGGCTTCCATCTGCACCATAAAGGCTGTACAGCGCTCCATCATGCGGTTTTGCATGTTGGCAGCGATGCCGTAATAGTGGCTTTTTGTGCTGCGGATATTGATCATCAGCTGAACCTGTCTGCCCGGTGAAATGCGGAGATACCAGTCCTCCAGATAACCCATCTGATACAGCAGATACAACAGCTTTTTGGTTTCCGCAAATGCCGCCGGATCCGCATCACACGGCTTGGTGACAATGGCGCTGTTCTGACCTTCAAGCTGCCTGTAAAGCGCCGTGAGCCGGCTGGAGAGTGCCTGCAGCGACGGATAGTGATAGATCGAGGCGATAATCTCCGCGTAATCATGGGCATCACAACAGGACGGGGCTTGCTTCTCCGCAGCGCCGCGGGTAAAGAGTGAGGGCGGGATGCCGGGATAGGCAGGATCCAGGTATAAAAGATAGGATATGCAATTTCCGCCGGCTCGCCCGGCACGTCCGGTTTCCTGAACATAGGTGTTTTTGGACAGCGGAAGACCGACATGGATCGTGCATTGCACCTGGGGCAGATTCACACCGACACCCAGCTCCTTCCCGGCAATCAGCACGCAGGAGCGCTGCTCCAGAAAAGACTGATAGCCGGTAAGATCATCCTGTAAAAACAGGCAGACCTCTTCGCTGAGCTCTGCCGAGAGGCGGCGTGCAGCGGCATCGGTTTTGACAAAGACGATGGTTGGAATCTGCGCGTCGAGCTGCTTTTGGATCAGGGAAACTGCACGTGTGTGCATGTCCTCGGGGGATGCAGACCGGATCAAGCGGAACTGCATGTTGAATTTCTCGTAGGCAATCGGTGAGATGATCTGACGGGTTTCCAGGGAAAGCTGATCCTGAATATCGTTTGCGATCGGATAGTCAGCGGTACCGGTTAGTCCGAGGACAGGAACGGACGGAAGATAGCTGTTCAGATGGCGGGACAGCATCAGATATTCTGGCCGGAAATCATGCCCCCAGTTGGAGATACAGTGGATCTCGTCGAGAACAACATAGCCGAGCCGGGGACCGGATGTGAGCATCTCCTCGCGCAGTCCGATGATTTCCGTGCCGCGGTCCATCAGCGAAAATCTCGCCAGAAGATCGCGGTTCTGGAAGGTTGCCGGTGTCATGTAGATCAGGCGTGTATGGGGATCAAAGCACCTGAAATCCGCATCCTCATCCGCTGCAAGATAGGATGCATCGTCGATGTGATGCGTTTCCCGCAGGTTGCGGAGCTGATCGAGAATGAGAATCCGTGTCGGAACGATCACGAGCAGCGGAACAGGCTGGAGCAGCGCCGCCAGATAAAACAGCAGGGATTTGCCGCTGCCGGTCGGCATGATGCAGACATGACTCTCCGGGTGATTCAGAACCGCTGTCAGTGCCTCAAGCTGTCCCTCGGCAAAGGAATCAAAGGGAGAGATCTCGCGCAGAAGCTGTGTCAGCCCGGGAAGATGCTGTTCCGTGAGATGATAGGTGATCCTGGAGCCGTACCACATTTCGCGGCAAATACCGGCATCCAGGATCCTGCGGACACGGATGTCCGCCTCCTTGCCGCAAAGACTGATTTTCAGCGATTGTGCCTTCCGGTAGGAGATTCGTGTGAAGGGAATACCGGTCAGTCCGGCGAACAGAGTGCCGTAGTGGTTGAGTAATTCCACAGAAAGCCGGATCTGTCCGTCAGGCAGCTCACATGCAAAGCGGAACTGATGCGCTTCCGATACTGCATTATGCCGCAGCAGCATCAGCATGACAATTGCCAGTCCAAATACATCCTGCGCCTGTCCGGGGGTCAGTGCCGTCCAGGATGCACCGAGCGCCGCAAATGTCTCCGTTCCGGCGCTGGTATCCCGGAGCAGAAAATGATAGACGAGAGCCAGAAGCTCGGACTGACTGTCGAGACAGCGCAGCTCCTTCTTTATCCCCTCAATGACAAATCCACTCGCTGTATGCTCCAGACAGCAGGGGATCACAATGCGTTCCTCTTGCTCGGTGAAAAACGGATTTTGGTAGCGATCTAGTTCCATTGCTGACACTCATTTCCATAAAGAATCGAAACACCATTATAATCAGTATACCATAAAACATGAGGCTAGTCAAGCAATCCAGCCGGATTGTTCAGGGACTTGTCAATAGAGACAGATTGTGCTATAATGGTTATAGACACTATTTGCAACTGAAATCACGAGGTGATACCATGCCCGGCATACTGATCATTGATGATGATCCCCATATTAGTGAAATGCTCACAGAAACCCTGCGCGAGGAGGGCTATACTGTTTCGGCTGCCTATTCCGGCACAGAGGCGCTCCTGCGTCTGTCGTGTGAAAAGCCTGACCTGATTCTGCTCGATCTCATGCTGCCCGGTTTATCCGGTGAGGAGCTGCTCCCGAAAATCAAGGATACGCCAGTGATTGTGGTGAGTGCCAAGGCAGATGTCACCAACAAGGTCGAGCTTCTGCTGGGCGGTGCAGCGGACTATATCACAAAGCCCTTCGATATGCAGGAGCTGCTTGCCCGGATTACCGTGCAGCTCCGCCGCAGAACACAGGAGAGCGATACATTGTCCTTCCGCGATCTGACGCTCTGCGCCAATACGCTGACAGTGAGGATCGGTACCGCAGAAATCCGCCTGACCCGGACGGAATGTGCCATCCTGAAGCTGCTGATGCAGAATCCGAACGTCCCCGTCGGCAAAACGACAATCCTTGACAAAATCAGCTACGATACACCCGATTGCACCGAGCGCTCTTTGAAACAACATATCAGCAACATCCGCCATAAGCTGCAGGCGGTGAACGGCGTGGACTATATCGAAGCAGTCTACGGCATCGGCTTCAAAATGAAATCTTGACCAAATCTTGACTTTCTCTTGACCGGTTTCTTGACCATTGTATGGTATACTGGTGACAGAAAGGAAAGGTGAACACGATGGAATATGTTCTGCAAACCAATCAATTATGCAAATATTACCGCCATTTCAAAGCCCTGAACGGTCTGACCATGCATGTGCCGAGGGGGGCGATCTACGGCTTTGTCGGCAAGAACGGCGCCGGCAAAACCACATTGATCCGTCTGATCTGCGGATTGCAGGAGCCGACGGACGGCGATCTGTCGCTCTACGGAATCAGCGCTCATGATAAAGCGATCGCAAAATCCCGCCGCCGGATGGGCGCAGTCGTGGAAACACCGTCGATCTATCTGGACATGACCGCTGAGGAAAACCTCAAGCAGCAGTACCGGATTTTAGGTCAGCCCGGATTTGACGGGGTTTCCGAACTGCTGCATCTGGTCGGACTGGAAAACACCGGCAGGAAAAAGGCGAAGCACTTCTCCCTGGGTATGCGGCAGCGGCTCGGCATTGCCGTGGCACTCTGCGGCAATCCGGATTTTCTGGTGCTCGATGAGCCGATCAACGGACTTGACCCGCAGGGCATCATCGAGATACGCGAGCTGATCCTGAAGCTCAACCGTGAACGGAATATCACGGTTCTGATCTCCTCGCATATCCTCGACGAGCTGTCGCGTCTGGCGACGCATTATGGGTTTATCGACAGCGGAAGGATTGTGCGCGAGATGAGCGCAGAGGAGCTGGAAAATGTCTGCCGCAAGTGCGTGCAGGTGACAGTGACCGATACGAAGGTTCTCGCCAATGTGCTGGATGAGATGCGGCTCGAATACAAGATTCTCGACGAGAGCAGGGCGGAGATCTACGCAAAGCCCAACATCACGCAGCTTGCGCTTGCGCTGGTCAAGGACGGCTGTGAGATTCTGTCTGTGACAGAGCATGATGAGAGTCTGGAGAGCTTCTATATTTCGCTGGTAGGGGGTGGCAGTCATGAGTAAGCTGCTGCATGCAGGATTTATCAGAATGTTCAAAAGCCGGACACTGCTGATTTGTCTGGCAATTCTGGGATTTACCAACGGCATTTCGCTGGTGATCAATTACATTCAGGGATCGAAAACGGATTTGCCGGATTCGTTCCTGCTGTCCGGTCTGATCCTCGTATCGATCATGGCGGCGGTGATGGTTTCCTCGTACCTCGGTGCAGAGCATCGGTTCGGCACCATCCGAAACAAGCTCATCATCGGTCACAGCCGGGGCTCGGTCTACGCCAGCAGCTTTCTGGTATGCCTTGCCGGGGTGCTGACGATGTTCGCACTGGTCTGGATCCTGACGATTGTACTGGGTAATCTGCTGCTCGGCGGATTTGCACAAAGCAATGCGGTGCTGTGCATGCTGCTGCTGCGCTCGTTCCTGGCAATCACCGTGCTGACCGCTCTGTATACGGCGCTTGCACTCTGCATCCAGAGCAAGAGCAAAGGCTCTGTTGCAGCGGTCATCATCGCGTTTGTGCTGATGCTGACCGCGGTTGCCGTGGTCCAGATGTTGTCCGAGCCGGCATATCTCCCGGCAGAATCCGTTGTCTCGACGGAGGAGATCCAGTATGAGCCGGTGCCGGATGATCCGTCTCTTGTCATCAATCCGTATTATGTGGGCGGCACTAAGCGCATGGTCTATCAGGTGATCCATGATCTGTGCCCGGTTTCGCAGATGATCCAGGAATCTGATGCGCTGACGGGGAACATGATCCTCATCCCAGTTGCAGAGATCGTGATTCTGCTGGCAGCGGGAATGGTGATCTTCAAAAAACGCGATCTGAAATAAGGAGTTTGCTATGGTTTACGGTCTTGTCGGTGTATTGTGCATCGTGATTGCTGCGCTGTGCATCAAAATTTATCTGCTGAAAAAATCGGCGCGGGAGATTGCCGATGCATTTGCCGACAGGCTGCAAACCGATACCAATACGCTGATTGATATTTCCTCGCGTGACAGGGATATGCGGCATCTCGCAGAGAGCATCAACCGGCAGCTGCGCATCCTGCGGAAGGAGCACCTGCAATACCAGCACGGCAGCACCGAGCTGAAAACCGCGATCACCAACATCTCCCACGATCTGCGCACGCCGCTGACCGCAATCTGCGGGTATCTCTACATGCTGCAAAAAACAGATGACATTGGCAGGATCCGAAGCTGCCTGGAGCGCATTGCCGAACGGACGGAAGCCATGAAGCAGCTCACGGAGGAGCTGTTCCGGTATTCCATTATTGTTTCTGAGGAGGAGACAGAGCCGTTCGAGGATGTCCTCGTCAACAAGGTGCTTGAGGACAGCATCATGGCACATTACGGAGCGCTGTCGCAGAAGGGCATCCAGCCGGAAGTGGAGATCACCGAGCAGAAGATCACACGCCGTGCAAGCAGCGCGTATCTGTCCCGGATTTTCGCCAATCTCCTGAACAATGCGATCAAGTACAGCGACGGTGACCTGCGGATTTCGCTTTCCGATACGGGGGAGATCACATTTTCCAATACAGCAAAAGGGCTGTCCGCCGTGGAGGCGGAGCAGCTCTTTGACCGTTTCTATACCGTGGAGACAGCACATCATTCGACGGGTCTGGGACTGTCCATTGCACGGACACTCGTGGAGCGCATGGGCGGGACGATCACGGCAACGTGTATCCATGAACAGCTGAGCATTACGATCCGGCTGGGATAAATGCATCCTGTGCAATTTAACGTTGCATTTTCCGGGGAATTATGCTATACTATAAGAACAGGGAATCGGCAGTATGCGGAATTTGCGGGAAAATGGAGGAATGTTCATGAAGAAAATATGGTATACAATTGTTTTGGCGGCGCTGCTCTGCGGTCTGACGGGTTGCTTTGAGGAGGAAATGTCCCCAGCGGAGACTGCACCGGTCAGTGAAACCGTAGTCGTGGGCGAGACGGAATTGGTCAGTGAGACTGCGAACCCGGCATCCTATCAGCAGATCTCGCAGGAGGAAGCCAAGCGCCTGATGGAATCGGAGACGAATTATATCATCCTGGATGTGCGCAGACAGGATGAGTTCGATGCCGGACACATACCCGGCGCGATTCTGATTCCCAATGAAACCATCACCGACACACCGCCTGCGGAGCTCCCGGATCTTCACCAGATGATCCTGATCTACTGCCGCAGCGGCAACCGCTCCAAGCAGGCGGCGGAAAAGCTGGCGAATATGGGCTATACCAATCTGTATGAGTTCGGCGGAATCAACACCTGGGACGGAACCATTGTAACAAGCGGCGAGGTGGATCAGATTCCGTCAGAGGAGCTGGAACGATCGGCATCTGCGGACGGATGGAAATCCGCCTACAGGGAGATCCTGATCGAATACCAGGCGAGTTGTGAGGACACCGATGACGAGACGAACAGCATCGGCTGGGATCTCCAGGATCTGGATCAGGACGGCACGCCGGAGCTTCTGATCTCGGAGGGAATGTTCCATGTGGCAGGCGTCCTGTTTTATGATTATGCCAACGGAAATGCGCAGCCGATTCCGGATGACCGCGGCGAACCGCTTCGCTATGGCGTTTACGGAGAAGCGCTCGTGTGTCCCGAGGAGCATCTGCTCGGCGTCGGGAACATGCATATGGGGTATCAGTATACGGTGATGCACCGTTACGAGAACCGCAAGCTGACGCAATTGCTGTCCTTTATGGAGGATTCCGGCGCGGTTGGTGAGGAAAACGTCACCTATACCGTGAATGACGAGACAACGGACAAAGCGGCTTATGATGCCGCATTGGAGGAATTCCTGTCCAAAAAGTGGATCGCTGCCGGGAGAGCATACCGCTTTGACGATTTTTCCGCACTGAGTTGAACCGCATTTTCCACAAAATAGAAACGTTGCCCATGATCTGGCTTGCGATCAGTCAAAACAGCCAATTATGGGCACTCGTTCTTATGAGATCTGACAAATTTGCAAAAACTACTTGACAGATCTATTTATCTCTGATAAAATATAATTGTAAGCAATACATATCGACGGCACAGCGCTTGAAAGGAGCATGTAATATGAAAACTGTCTATGATTTTACGGTAAAAGATCGCAAGGGAGAGGCTGTCAGTCTGGATGCCTATCAGGGCAAGGTGCTGCTGATTGTGAATACCGCAACCGGATGCGGCTTTACTCCGCATTATGACCCGCTGGAGGAAATGTACCGTGATCTCCGGGACAAGGGCTTTGAGATCCTCGATTTCCCGTGCAATCAGTTTGCGAATCAGGCACCAGGGGATGCAGAGGAAATCCATAATTTCTGCAAGATGAAATTCGGAACCGAATTCCCGCAGTTTGCCAAGATTGACGTCAACGGCGACAATGCCGATCCGCTGTTTGCCTTTCTGGCAACAGAGAAGCCGTTTGCGGGCTTCGGAAAGGGTCTGAAAAATGCCGCGCTCCAGAAGTTTGCGGACATGAACAACAAGAGCTATGGCGATAAGGCGTATATCAAGTGGAATTTTACCAAGTTCCTGATCGACCGATCGGGTGCCGTTGCTGCCAGATTTGAGCCGACCGAGGACATGGCGGAGGTCAGAAAGGCAGTGGAATCCCTGCTGGGCTGAGGAAAATGAACATCATACACGAGCGGCTGCGGATCAAGTGATGGACTTGATCTGCAGCCGCTTTTTCAGTCTGTTGACGTACGGATGCTCCCACATTCTTTAGGGCAATACCGCACAAAGGACAGTGCGTCAGATGTGCCACAGATTTTTCGGAGCTTTGCATAAGCGACTGCCCGCGCTCGCAGGCTCGCTGGGCA
>ONEQ01000103.1 GCA_900316885.1 uncultured Eubacteriales bacterium
TCTACAACGACTTCCACATCCACCATAAAGCCGACCACCTCAACTTCCACAACGGCTTCCACAACCACCACAAAGCCGACCACCTCAACTTCCACAACGGCTTCCACAACCACAACAAAGCCGACCACCTCGACTTCCACAACGACTTCCACAACCACCACAAAGCCGACCACCTCAACTTCCACAACAACTTCCACAACCACCACAAAGCCGACCACCTCGACTTCAACCACAACGACAGAGCCAACAACATCCACATCTACGACGACCTCAACAACCACCACAACGCCCACAACCTCGACCACGACCACAACACCCACAACCTCGACCACGACCACAGAGCCGACAACCTCCACCACAACAACGGAAACAACTACAACCACCACAACCGCCGCAACGACCACGACCACGGAAACGACCACAACCACCGCTCCGAAGCAGACATTCACGGTGCAGTTCTACGATCAGAACAAGGATCCGATCGGGGATGCGCAGGAGATCGAGGAGGGGCAGGATGCGACTGCGCCGAAAACAGGCTATGACACGACGAACAGCGAGGGCAAGTACTTCGCAGGCTGGGATAAGCCCTATACCAATGTAACGGAGGATCTCGACATTTATCCGGTTTACATGGCGGGCGAGATGATGACCCTGCACGACGGTATGCATGACAGCTCGACGTATTCGGAATCGCCGGTGCTGTATGAAGTGCAGACTGCGATGCCTTCACTGGAGGCGCCCGGTAACGGCTACAATGCCGGCTGGTTCCATTCCAGCTCCGGCAGCGATCCGACGAACTTTACTCCTGTCACCGAGGTGACGGCGGAGGATCCGACGGTCGAAAACGCGAACCACTACGTCAGCGGACAGTATCTTATCCTCCCGCTGTCCATGTACTATGACGATGAGTCGGAAATTGCCGAGAATTCCGAAGCTTACCTTATCTGCACCAAGAATCCTTCCTTCTATGAGGAGCCATATGCCTATTACCTGGCGGAGGAGGATAACGGTACCGGCCGCATCGAGCTGATCTACACCAATCAGGATCACATGTTCAAGGGAATACCGATGGAAAACTGGACATTCACAATCGATACATCTACGGATCCCGAACACTCTCTGGAGGATAACATCCTCGATGTCAGCGGAAAAGATATCGCGCAGTACCTGAAGGAGTGCGAGACTCCGCCGAAGTTCGTATCTGCTTCCGGAAAGGCGCCGCCCGAAGTGAGTGTCGACCCGGAACCGCTCGGGTAGCATAGCAAGCAAGAAGAACTGACCTTCGGGTCAGTTCTTCTCAACTATTTTGAAATACAGGAGGTATCCTGATGAAACGAATGTTAAGCGGCATCGCCAAATGCGCCGTCTGCTGGGCGGCGGAGCTGGCGGTCTGCTTCGGGCTGCTCTGCGCGGCGGCGGCGATCCCCGCGTCTGCGCTCACCGCAAATCTCCTCACGTCCAGCGATCGGCTTGCCATCCATGCACCGCATGAGAAAACCGTGAAAAGCCTCTACTACAGTACCTGCGACAATTTCGCGGATGCCGTCCTGCTGGGCATTGCGGCGAATATGTCCCAGGGCGATGTGCTCCGCACCGCGCTCAACACCCGCTACTACGATGACGGCTACGGGCCGGCGGTCGGAATCCGCGCATCGGTGAACGGTGCGGCGGCGAATGTGGATTATACGCGCTACTGGCACGGCACGCTCGTGTTCGTCCGTCCGCTGCTGGCGGTCACAGATTTGCGAGGGATCCGCATCCTCGGCGCTGCCGCCATCAGCCTGCTGTTCCTTGCAGACTGCGTGTGGCTCATGCGCGGCAAGCACCGGGCGGCGTGCGTGATTCTCATCGCATCGGCGGTGCTCATCCACCTGCCGTTCGCGCTCACGACGGTGGAATACATGTCCGTGTTCGTGATTCTGCTCGCGGTGCTGCCGTTCTATGTCCGGTTTGCGGCGGATCCGGGAAAGCTCGTACTCCTGTCCGCCGGTGTGGGTACGCTCACGGCGTTCTTCGATTTTCTCACAGCCGAGACACTCACGCTGCTCGTTCCGCTGCTGATGGCGTTCTTTGTCCGCGCCGAACAGGGGGAGCTGCCCGACGAAAAGCAGAGCCTGCGCCTGACGATCGGGTGCGGGGCAGCATGGGGCTGCGCCTATCTGGCAAGCTTCGCGGCGAAATGGGCGCTGGCATCGCTGGCGCTGGGGACGGATGTCAGCGGTGCGGCGATGGATGCCGCCGGCGTGCGGTTTACGGGCGATGCGGACGGCATCACCTCGGTGCCGGTGATGCTGGTCACGGCGCTGGGGGCGAATCTCTCGCGGCTCGTCCCGACGGCGGAGCGATGCAGCGTGATCGGGATTCTCGTGTGGCTGCTGCTGTTCGGCGCGGTATGCGTCTTTCTCTGGCGATACAATCCCCGGCAGCACAATCTCCCGAAATGCACGATTCTCATCGCAGTGCTGCCGCTGCTTCGGTTCGCGGTGCTCATGAACCATTCGCTGCTGCACAGCTTCTTCACCTACCGGGCGCTGATGGCAACCATCATGGCGGTGCTCGGTCTGATGTGGTACCGGGTGGGGACGAAATTCCGCAAAGTATGACAAAAATCCCGCACAGAACGCCCTGTGCGGGATTTTGTCAGATATGTGTCCGGTAGACTCTCGCCTCGTAGGGGGCGAACTCCGGGGATTTTCCGGTTCTGCCCGGATAATTGCAGAGGACAAGCTGCAAGGTTTTGCCGGCGTATTCGTCCGGCAGCGTCACCGTCTGATGAAAGACGGAGAACGAGCAGATGATGAGATATGCGGTATGCTCATACACGCGCTCATACATGAAAATACGAGGATGCATCGGGAAAAACTCCCGGTATCTGCCGTAGAGCAGCGTCTTGCTCCGGCGACGCACGGCAAGGCATTTCCGGTAGAAGTTGAGGATGCTGTTCGGGCTCTCCTCCTCGCGGGCAACGTTCACGCTACGGTAGTTCGGATTCACCCGGAACCACGGCTCATGCGTGGAAAAGCCCGCATACTTGCCGGAATTCCACTGCATCGGTGTGCGGGCGGAATCGCGGCTCGAATCATGCACGCGCCGCAGCCGCTTCGACGGCGGCTCGAATGTGAACAGGCGCTCGTAATTCGTCCGGCTTGCCAGATCCATGTAGTCCGTGATGCGCTTGAGCCGGATGTTGGTCATGCCGATCTCCTGCCCCTGATAGATGAACGGCGTGCCCTGCAAAAACAGGTAGCTCACCGCCAGCATCGTGCCGCTTTCGCGCCGGAACTGCTCGTTTCCGTAGCGGGAAATGACACGCGGATGGTCATGATTTTCCAGATACAGCACGTTCCACGATCTGCCCGCAAGCGTATTCTGCCAGCGGGAGATGGCGCGTTTGAAGCGCAGCAGGCTGAACGGGAGATGCACATACTCGGTCATGATGCAGTCCGCCAGCATGTGGTCGAACGAGATCATCATGTCGAGCGACTTCGTTTCACCCGTGAGATACGCCAGTGCCGAGCGCACGGTCGTCATGGGTCCCTCACCGATCTGCACCGCGCCGTATTCATTCGCAACCTCGCGGAATTCCGCCATATACTCATGGATGTGCGGTCCGTCCTTGTAGTGCATGATGCCGTTTGCCAGCGGGACGAACGGCAGACCGTCCGGCAGTCCCTCGCGCTTGGAAATGAAGTTGATGACGTCCTCCCGGAAGCCGTCCACGCCCAGATCCAGCCAGAACCGCATGATCGCCTTGACCTCCTCGCGGACCTTGGGATTGTCCATGTTCAGGTCGGGCTGTTTTTTCGTGAAGATGTGGAGATAGTACTGGTCGCGCATCGGCTCGTATTCCCACGCCTTGCCCTCGAACAGGGACTCCCAGTTGTTGGGCTTGTCGCGCCAGATGTAGTAGTCGCTGTAGGGATTGTCGCGGCTTTTGCGGCTCTCCTGGAACCAGTAATGCTCGTCCGAGGTGTGATTCACGACCAGATCCATCAGGATCTTCAAGCCGAGCTGATGCGCCTTGCCGAGGACTTTCCTGAACTGCTCCAGATCGCCGAAATCCGGGTGGATGCTCCGGTAATCGGCAATGTCATAGCCGTAATCGGCATTCGGGGACGGGTAGATCGGGGAGAACCAGATGCCGTCCACGCCGAGCGATTTCACATAGTCCAGCTTGTCGTAGACGCCGTACAGATCACCGATGCCGTCACCGTTGCCGTCCGCAAAGCTCCGTACCCAGATCTGGTAAAAGCTTAATTCTTTGTACCATTCTGCCTGTTCCATTCGTCGTCAAACTCCTTTTTCAAATCCTTCATTTCCGCATGGAACGCCTTGCTCTTGCTGCGCAGGTACTCTCCCGCCTCGGAGAAATTCTCGCGCATGCCCTCCAGTCCGTCGAGCATGATGTCGCGGATCTCGGCAAAGCCCTCCCTGACCTCGTCCTTCATGTCGTGGTAGCCCTCGTGCATTTCCTCCTTGATTTCCTGGTAGCTTTCCCGCACGTCGTTGCGCATGGTCTTGAAATTGTCCTTCACTTCCTCGCGCACGTCGCGGAACCCGCCGCGCATCCCCTCGCGCACATCCTGGATGCCCTCTCTGATGTCGGAAACGCTGCTCTCCACCGAGCCCTTGGTGCCGTAGAACAGCGCCTTCGGGAAGTGGAACGTATCGTACAGTCCGTCCATGACGTCGGTTGTGAAGGTCAGGAGCTTGTCGGATTTGCCCTGCCGGCGGGGCTTGAGCGTTCCGGCACGCTGCATTTCGAGCACGGTCTGGTAACGGTCGGCGGCGGCGAGGACGCTTTCCTCCCAGGAGATGTAGATCTCGTCCATGGCGTGCTGACCGACATCATGCATCCTGTCGAGGTTCGGCGCCAGCTCGGTGAGGAGCGCTGCCATCGCCTCGGCATTTTCGTCGATGATGAAGCCGTTGCGCCCGTGGGTGATGCCCTCCGCGGCGCAGGAATCCTTGATGAGTACGCTCGCGAGTGCGCATGCCGCCGCCTCGCGGACAACGATGCCGTTGGTGTCGTAGGTGGACGGGAACAGGAACAGATCCGCACGGGTATTCCATGCGCGGAGCACCTCACGGTCGTAGATGGGACCTGTGAAGATGACCTTGCCGGAAACGGTGCCGGGTGTCGATGTAATGGTGCCGTCCTCCTCACGGACGTCAAGCGGGATGCCGTACTGGCGGGTTGTTTCCTGAAGCGTTTCCGCATTCACGCCGGCGCCGACGAATACCATGCGGTAGTCGATGCCCTTGCGGGAGAGCAGATTCATGGCATCGAGGATGAGGGGCAGACCCTTGTAGTTGATGATGCGCCCGACGAACAGGAACATCGGCACGCCGGCAGGCAGGTCGAAATCCTTGGTTGCCTGCTGGACAAGCTCTGCTTCGGAGCGTCCCTTCGGGAAATCCACGCCGTTGGAGACCACGCGGATGTCGCCCTCATAGCCGAGGGAGCGGAGATTGTCGCCCGCGCCGTGGCTGACAGTCCAGACCTCGTCGCACGCCTCGATATTCGCGACCATCGCCTTGACCGCCTCCTTCTGGATGCGCTCGGACTTGACGGCGCGGGCGATGTCGATGTCATACTTGGTGTGATAGGTGAAGATCAGCGGGGCATGCGTCTCCTCGCGGAGGATGCGTCCCATGATCGCGGAGGCGGCGGGGCAGTGTACATGGATGATATCCGGCTGGAACTTCGAGAGTTTGGAGAGCGCCTTGAAATTCAGCGGATTGCCCGCACGGTAGCCGGCGGCGATATTCGGGGTATCGAGGCTGTGATAGGCAACGACCTCATAGGGATATTTGCTGTAATCGACACCCGGATAGCGGGGTGTTCCGACCATGACCTTGGCACGGCCTGTTTCAGTGAGAATATTGGCATAATTGGTGACAGCAGTTGCCACGCCGTCGATGACGGGCGGGAACGAATCATTCAGCAGTACGACATTCATCGCAGTAACCTCCTTTGCCGGAGAGCCGGCTTGCATTTGTACCTATTATAGCACAGACCGCCTGAAAATGCAAGAGGAAACAGCAATTCTGACAAACATCCCCCGCTGCCGCCGCAGCAGGGGATGGTATTTCAGCATCTGATTGTCGCGGTGAACCGGTTCCCCTCCGCGGAAACTGTGAACCGGAAGCCGTGCAGCCGGAGGATCTGCGCGGCGATGGACAGCCCCATGCCGCTTCCCCTGCGGGAGCCGCGGGCGGCATCCCCCTTGACAAAGGGGGCAAGGAGCGATTCCGCATCCGGGATCGGGGCGGCGATGTCATTGCAGATCGTGAGCTGACGGTCAGCACCGGTGATCGCAATGTGCCCGCCTGCCGGGGTGAATTTCACCGCATTGCCGATCAGATTCGCCAGCGCCTGCGCCATCATGCGCGGATCGGCGTTCGCGGGGCAGCTTCCGGTGATTTCCAGCGTGACCTCCTGCGACGGGAACTGCGCTGCGGCTTCCCGTGCGATCGCCACAAGATCGCAGGCTTCGCGCTGCATCGAGGTGCTCTGCTCAAGCTTTGCCAGATCCAGCACATCCGCGATCAGCCGGTCCATGTACTGCGTGTTTTGCAGGATCGATTCCGCATAGGCGGTGTGCTTTTCGGCGTGGATGTTGTCACGCAGGTTCTCCGCATAGCCGGAAATTGCCATCAGCGGGGATTTCAGGTCATGCGCAAGGGATGCGGTCAGATTCCGGCGGTACTCGTTCAGCTCGTACTCCTTGGAATAGCGCAGGTACCGGATCGCCGCGATCAGCAGCGAGAACAGGATCAGCAGGACGGTCAGTGCAGTGCCGAAGAACAGGAAATGCTCGCGGTGCTCCAGCAGGAAATTGTACTTGGTGACGGTGCAGAGCTTCCAGCGGTCCCCGTTTGCGTCCCCCTCGGTATGGTGGAACCAGTAAACCGTTTCCTGCGTCAGTTTTTCCCAGAGACTGGAGCGCGTTTCGTTCTCACAGAACGGATTGTCCCGGTAGGTATCCATCATCCTGTGCGCCTCGGCAAGGGCGGGACTGTTCTGCTTCGAGCCCACGCTGACCAGGAAGATCGTATCCGCCGCAAGCGCATCCGCCGGGATCTCCGCCGCGTCCTTCTGCACGAAATGGACGTATTCTGCCGGCACCTGCTCCGGTCCCGCAATCGGGATGCTTTCCTTCACATCCGCCGATGCGCCCGAAAATACGTCGATGCTGCCCTTGCCGGCGATGACATGATCGTCCTTCACATAGACGTCGTCGATGGTGATGCTGCAATCGCTGTACGGATGCTGCGCCTCAAACCGGTGAAAGGCATCGAGCACGGACGTATCCTCGCTGACATACTGGTGAACAAACGCCCCGCTGTCGTTGAAGCTGTCGAGGAACGGCGACTGCTTCGAGGCGGCTTTTACGGCTTCAATCAGCTCTGTGCTCTCGTCCTGCACCTTGACAAGGCACCAGAGGATCCGGTGGCTGTCGTAGGTCTTGCCGGTTTTCATGTCGTAGAGCACCACGCCGCAGTCTACGAAGCCCTCCGTTGCCGCCGTCTTGAACGAAAGCTGCGTCATGATCTCGGCATCGGTCGCGTCGGAATTTTCCGGGTCGCGGAGCCATTCCGTCAGTTTGTTAATGCGAGATCTGGTATCCCGTTCC
>ONEQ01000186.1 GCA_900316885.1 uncultured Eubacteriales bacterium
GCGGGGATTGCCGGAACTGCGGAAAGCGCCATCATGCTCGCGGTGAGCATACCGAGCATACGGTTTGTGTGTTTCATTCTCATCATCCTCCAAAGTGACAGACATTCTCCTGCGGGTCAGGAGATACTTTATATTTTAAGTATAACACAATCGTCTGGAGAATGCAAGTAGAAAAACCCAACCTCGGGTTGGGTTCTCTCACTGATTCGTCGGATTGTCGAGCTGCCCGACCACAATCTGCCTCTGGGAGCCGTCATCCGTGCAGGTAACGATCGTCACACGGTCGTCACCGAAATCCTGGAGCACCCATGTCTCATTCGGCTCGACAATGCGGTATTCCGTGACCGTATACACATACTCGTGCTTCTGCACGTCGTACAGATGGATCTTCATGCCCATCTGCACATCCCTGATCGCGTTGAAGTACTCTTTATAGATCGGGCTGCTGTGTCCGGCGATGCAGCAGTTGCCGTGTCCGGGGGTTCCGGTTTCCGGGAAATGCCCGACTGCCTGCTTGAGCACCTCATTGTCCGTGCCCTCGAGCACCGGCGCCTTGATGCGCAGCTCCGGGATCTGAATGACCATGTTCTCCTTCATGAGCTGGTTGCGGTGAATATCCCGCAGGATATGCCGGACACCGTAAAAGCCGAGAACACTGAGCCCCGCAAGCATCATGATGCAGCCGGTCACGAACATCGCGATCTGTTTTTTGGTCCGCTTCATCCGTCACCTCGGATAGTCATAGAACAGGTCATCAATGATCCGGTCAAGCTCTCCCCTGTCGCCAAGGGCGGCTCTGACAAAGGTCCCGGCATGCCGCACCAGCATGCGCAGGTACATCCAGTCTCCCTGTTCGTCGAATTTTCGTGTGGAATTAATCAGATAATTGTCCCGCAGGCAGGTGTAGCGCCTGCCGCGTTCCCTGCCGAGTGCTTTCAGGCGCTTTGCCGTCGCCGCATCCTCCATGGCACGCAGATCCGCAAAGCCGCCGATCTGCCGGAAGGTCTCGGTCTTTGCCCAGAAAATGCCGCAGTACAGCCCCGTGACGGCAAATCCGGCACGGCAGAGCAGATCGTTCAGGTACAGCGGGAACGAGCTGCGCTCGAATACCATCGGCGCACCGCCGCCGATATACTGCCCCGATCCCAGCATCCGCCAGATTTCGTCAATCGTGCCGGGGGTCATGCGGTTGTCCGCATCGATCGTGATGAGGATTTTTCCCCGCGCCGCCGCGATGCCGTCATTCCGGACTGCCGCGATGCAGCGGTCTTCATTGTAGATCACATATGCCCCGCATGCCCGGGCGATCTCATCCGTCCGATCCGTGCAGCGGTTGCAGACGACGAAGATCTCGACCTCGCCCCCGTAGACCTGCTGCGCCCGGTGTATGGAGGCGATGCAGCGCCGGATGTAGTTTTCCTCGTTGTGCGCGGGGATCACAACGGTGACAAGCGGCTTTGCCGTGCTCATCGGCGCAGGAGCTCCTCCGGCACGGTATCCGCCATTTTCTTGTAGGCTTCCTGGGACGGATGGAGATGGTCGCCGCTGTCGAACCCTTCGGCAAACCGGGTCGGATAGACCGGATCCCGCAGCGCCTTGTCAAAGTCAATACAGCCGTCTGCTTCATCCGTGCGGCGCATCCAGTTGTTGAATTCCTGCCGGAGCTTATCCCGGAACGGCGCGTAGGTGCGCCATCCCTCGATGGGCAGGAGCGTTCCCAGATACACGCGCATCCCGAACTCCCGCGCCCACCGGATATACCGGCGTGTGCCCTCGATCAGCTCCTCGGCAGTGGGCATATCGCTCCATGGTCGGAACGGGTTCACATCCACGCCGACCGGGTGGATGATGTCATTGATGCCCTGCTGGATGATGACCGTATCCGCACCGGGATTCGGCACCTCATGCGGAAAACGCACCTCTCCGCGCAGACCGTAGGAGGCATAGACGATATTGTCATACTGCCGCAGGATCCGCGAGCCGGATGCCGCCTTGCGGACAACCGAAACCGTGCCGTCGCCCTCATCAAGAATACGCTGCATGAGAAAATCCGGCCACGCCTGCGCTGTGATGCTGTCACCGAAGCACACAATTGCACGGTGGCTGCCGTCCGTCCGCGCCTCGATGCTGCTCAGGAAATAATACCAGTTGGTGTTATTGGTGTAATCGCGGGGGAGACTCTCCTCCGCGGCATAGTCTCCGATGGAAAAATAACCGCCGGACAGCGGTCCCGTGACATTGACAGACGAGCGCAGCTCCACAAAATCCGCAAAATACATGCTGATTGAAACACGCTCTCCCCGCTTGAATTCCAGCGGCACAGGGTCGCTCTGCACACTCCCGCCCGCGGGAATGGTGACCTCCGTCAGACCGCCGAACAGAACCGGGCGGCTGGTTTTCGGCAGAATATCGGCACCGTTCCCTGCAAGCGCTGCACAAACCTTGCTGAACTTGACAGGCTGCGTCCCGCAGAAATTATCCAGTGTGATTCGCAGAGCGCTTCCGTCAAACAGCATCGTGACAGGATAGCGAAGTGTCAGATTCTTTCCGTAATTCTCCGGTCTGCGCGGCCGGATGGAAACGGCACTGCCCCAGGCAGTGATCCAGCCTTCTGTTGTGTGCATAAATTCCACATCCTCCCAGGGACTCTTTTTGTTCGTACCATTCTATTATAGCGGACTTTCGCTCAAAAGTCAAGGGCAGATGCAATATGCGTATGTATTTTCGTCCGGCGCCCGGCACCCCCTGCATTTTCATCGGCTTTGCCAACGAAAACGTTTGCTTACGCAATACGCATGAATTTGATATTTTCAGAACAAATAAAATCGTCAGTTTACCGTCTTGCAAAATCCGCAGAAACGTGCTATACTAACCATTACATAAAAGAAAAGAGAGAGTGAGTATACGTATGACAAAGGACATGACGAAGGGCAGACCCCTGTGGCTGATTCTCGGGTTCTGCATCCCGATGGTATTCGGGAACATTCTGCAGCAATTCTACAACCTCGCTGATACGGCAATCGTCGGACAGTGTCTCAATTCCCACGCGCTTTCCGCAATCGGCTCGACCGGTGCGGTGGTATTCCTCGTGATTGGCTTTGCGATGGGACTCTGCACAGGGCTTTCCATCCCCGTTGCACAGGCATACGGCGCGGGTGATCTCAAAAAAATGCGCTCCTACATGATGAATGCCGTCTATATCGCGGCAATCGCGAGCGTGCTCCTGACCGTGCTGACGCTGGTATTCAACAAGCCGCTTCTCCGGCTGCTGGAAACGCCGGCGGACATCATCGACGATGCGGCGGCGTACCTCTACGCGATCTTCGCGGGACTGGCGGCAACCATCCTCTACAACCTCCTCGCCGGATTCCTCCGTGCGATGGGCGACAGCACCACGCCCCTGCTCTTTCTGGCGCTGTCCTCGGTGCTGAACATCGGGCTGGACTTTGCGATGATCCTCGTGTTCCACCTCGGCATCATGGGTGCCGGTCTTGCGACCGTTATCGCACAGGGCATCTCGGCGCTCTGCTGCCTGTACTACATGTACCGGAAATTCCCGGTGCTCACGTTTGAAGCGGACGAATTCCAGCCCCGTGCCGATCTGATCTCGCGGCTCTGCGGCATCAGCCTGCCGATGGCGTTCCAGTTCTCGATCACGGCGATCGGCTCGCTCATCATGCAGACGGCGATCAACGGCTTCGGCTCGGACATCATCGGCAGCGTCTCCACGGCGCTCAAGATCCAGACCGTGGTCATGGGCCCGATGGAATCCATGGGCATCACCATGGCAACCTACTGCGGACAGAACCTCGGCGCCGGCAAGCTCGACCGCATCCGGCAGGGTCTGCGCAGCAGTCTGCTGACAACGCTGATCTACTCCGCGGCGGCGTATGCGTTCAGCTATTTCCTGGGGCAGTACTTCGTGTATCTGTTCCTCAAGAGCGATGATCCGGCATTTCCGGTCATTCTGGAATATGCCGTGCGCTATCTGCGCATCTCCGGTCTGTTCTACCCGACGCTCGCCATCCTGTTCGTGATGCGCAATTCGCTTCAGGGCATGGGCTACAGTCTCCTGCCGATGAGTGCCGGTCTGACGGAGCTTGCGGCGCGTGTGTTCGCGGCATTCGTGCTCGTACGGACGCTGAAATTCACGGGCGTCTGCCTTGCCAGCCCGGTCGCATGGGTCGCAGCGGACATCCTGCTCATTTCCGCGACGATCTGGGCGCTTGCGCAGCTCCGCAAGCGCGTGCCGGACGGAAGTGCGGTGCATACTTAAACAGAAAGTCCCCCGGTTCCGGGGGACTTTTTCTTGCATTTCTGCACTCCGTATGCTATAATAGATTCATCACCGCAAGGAGGGTTTCTATGAGCATCGAATTTCTGAATACACTACATTCCGTCATGGGCATCGTCTGCCCTGCTTCTCTGATCGCGGCGGCGCTGCTGCTCCCGGTCAGCCTCTATCTCACAAGCCGCTGCAAGCAGCAGAACAAGCGCTCCAGGATACCGTTTTTCCTGGGATTCGGCAGTGTTTGCCTGGTGATTCTGTGCTATGTGCTGTATTTTATGATCTCCGTCAAGCTGTATTCCCAGAGCGAGAACCGCATGGCAGAGCTCCCCGCCTTTACCGTCACCTCGGAGAATCTGCACGACGGGGTATGGGATGACGTGATCGGCAGGGACAAGGGCGAGAACAAGTCCCCGCAGCTCTCCTGGGAGCCGGTGGAGGGTGCAGAGAGCTATGCCATTGTCATGATCGATGAAACCGCCCGGAACTGGATGCACTGGAAAACCGCATCCGTCACGGAAACCTCGCTGC
>ONEQ01000216.1 GCA_900316885.1 uncultured Eubacteriales bacterium
ATTCTGCACGGAGACTTTTATTCAAATTCTGCACCATAGCTGTTCGCGCCGGAAACTCCTGCACGGCAAGCTCCAGCGCTTTCGCGCAGGCAGCAGCCGCTGGTGCATCCGGTGTTCCGCTGCGGTACAGCGTTGTGCTTGCACCGCCATGAATCAGTGGTTCGAGGATTATGCCCTTGCGCTTGACAAGAACACCGCAGCCCTTCAGACCGTAGAATTTATGCGGCGCAAAGCTTATCAAGTCTATATGCGTCAGGTCAAGCGGAATCTTGCCGACTGCCTGTGTTGCATCCACATGAAACCGGCAGTTCGGAAACTCTTTTAGAAGCGCCGCTATCTTCTGCACTGGCTGGACAATGCCAAGCTCACTGTCTACAGTGCATACTGAGCAAAGTACTGTATCCTCCCGCAGAAGCGAAGCCAGATGCTGTAGATCAACCCGTCCGTCTGCATCAAGCTGCACAATGTCGATTTCCCAGCCCTGTTCCTGCATATAGGTTAAAGCTCCGCTGACGGATGAATGCTCCAGAAACGTGGAAATGATGTGCTTTCCCTTGCGCCGCGATGCATATGCCACACCCTTGACAGCAAGATTGTTGGCTTCACTTGCGCCGCTTGTCAGGATCAGCTCGTCCGGCTGGACATGGAGCAGTTCCGCAATGTGCTGCAAAGAGCGATTCACCAGTTCCTTTGCTGCCAATCCTTCCGGGTGCTGTGAATTCGGGTTGCCAAAGCAGGACTGTGCAGCGTCCATGTAGGTTTGCAAGACAGCTGTATCCGGCGGTGTATCGGCGGCATAATCAAGATAAATCGTCTGCATGAGTGCCCTCCCGGAATCGTTCCAGAAAATGATGATATTCTTTCCCGTCATGATAGGAAATGATCGTCCGCAGATTGACATTTTCCACGCTCCGGAAAATGTTCATGTCAATGGCGGGGTTGACGGCACGCAGCTGCTTGAGCAGTGCCTTGATCTCCTGACGCTTCGAGCCGCCGCCTCCGTTGTCGCACATCGTGCAGTTTTCCGTGAACCGGCACGCGCACTGGATGAATTGCAGATCATGATACTGCTTCCAGTGGATGATATCCGCTTCACGAACCAGATACAGCGGGCGGATGAGCTGCATTCCGGGATAGTTTTCGCTGTGAATTTTCGGCATCATCGTCTGTACCTGTGAGCCGTACAGCATTCCCATGAGGATCGTCTCGATCACATCATCAAAATGATGCCCCAGCGCGATTTTATTGCAGCCAAGCTCCTGTGCGGTTTTATAAAGATAACCGCGTCGCATTCTGGCACACAGATAACAAGGGTGATCGTCCACCTTAGCGACGGCATCGTAAATGCCGGTATCGAAAACTTTAATGGGAATGTCCAGCAGCGCGGCGTTGTCGATGATCTTCTGGCGGTTGATTTCATGGTATCCGGGATCCATCACCAGAAACACGACCTCAAACGGGATTTCGGAATATTTTACCAGACGTTTCATGCACATAGCCATCAGCATGGAATCCTTGCCGCCGGAGATACAGACCGCGATCTTATCGTTTGGCTGTATCAGCTCGTAAGTTTTGATGCCTTTGAGGAATTTTGACCAGATTACTTTTCCGAACTTCTTGGTCAGTGAAAGTTCGTATTGACTTTGTATTTCCATGATTCTCCTCATTTCTATTATTCCGATTGAATTACTATGCTATTATACAACGAATAGGGAAATTTGTCAATTTCTTTTTGATGAATTAGAAAAAATGTCCGGTAGTTATATAAAAAAACGATAAGGGATTATCAATTATATGTATTTGACGGATAGTAGTATCCATGCTATAATATACACACACTAAAACAATAGGAATTATCTTCTGAAAGGTGGATTCACATTGAAACAGTATTCAAAATTCATCACAGCGCTTATCAGCGTGATTTCTTTTCTATTGATCCATACAGCCTGCAAACCGTGTCACGGCATGATGGCGATGCCCTGCGAACACAGTACAGGCATTGCGGGCATTGTGCTGGTGGTGATCCTGCTGTCGGATATTTTGTCCTTTATCGTGAAGCATGAGAGGTTCCGGCAGCTCACTTCGGTGACGAATACGCTGCTCGGTGTGCTGTTGCTCTTCACACCGGCATTCGGGCAATGTCAGGTCGCGTCGATGGCGTGCAGGCTGCGGACATTTCCGACGCTCACTGTCAGCGGTCTTCTGATCGCTGGGATTTCACTTGCGGCGCTGATCTCAGTTCTGGTCAAGCGCCAGACAGGGAGGAAAACGCATGCTCACGCCTAATCAATTTGCATGGCAAAGCATCCTGAAAAACCGCTTTTGCAGCCTGATGTTTCTGTGTCTGGTGGGCATCGCATCGGCTTGTCTGTTCGGTGTCGGATTTTTCAATGAGAACCTTAGCTCCGGGATCGGGCAGGTAAAAGGCAGAATAGGTGCCGACCTGATCGCCGTTCCGTCCAGCTATGACAAAGCCGCCAAAGATGCGCTGTTTGCCGGTGATGCCTGCACGATCCTGTTCCCGGAGAATCCGGAAGCGCAGATTTCGCAGCTTGACGGCATTTCGCAGGTCAGTTCACAGCTCTATCTGAAAACGCTGGCGTTCAGCTGCTGCTCCACAGCGGGACTTCAGCTCATTGCATTTGACCCGAAAACGGATTTTACGGTCAGCAAGTGGACGGATGAAAAAATCGAAAATCTCGCCGCAGACGAAATGGTTGTCGGAGCCTGCTGTGGCATGAAGCAGGGGACTTCGATGAATTTCTACGGGCAGACCTTCAAGGTCGCTGACGTGCTGGATGAAACAGGAATGGGCTATGACCAAAGCATTTTCATCTCCTACGATGCCGCCAACCAGATCACAGCTTCTCCGGAATACGCCGTCTATTTCGGCGAAAAACAGAATCTGTCCTCGATGATTCTCATCAACACGGACAGCGGCAGTGATATCGAAACGCTTTCCAAAAGCCTTGGCAGGTCGCTGAATGGCGTTTCCTTGTATGCGACAGATTCACTCGTATCCGAGCTGAAAAGTCAGGCGGATTATTTCCGGATTTCCGGATTTGTCATGGACGCATTTGTGATTCTGCTTGCCGTAATCGCGCTGTTCGCACTTATCACGATCACATTTTATCAGCGGAAAAAGCGCGTCGGAAGTCTGCTGTCCGTTGGTATCAGCCGCGGAAAGATTGTGCAGATCTTCTTTCTGGAGTATCTGTATCTGACCCTGCTCGGCACGGGCGCAGGCATTGGCATCGTTTCGGTCTTTGTGATTCCGCTGCACCAGATCATCAAGCAGACGGTCAATATGCCGTACCGGCTGACCAATTTCGGCGGTCTGGCATTGCTGATTCTGGCGGTATGCGGTGTCAATCTGCTGATTTTGCTCATCTCCTGCTCCCTGACATTTACAAAGATTTTACGCACCGAACCGGCACATCTGACGGAGGAAATGGCATGACATTGCAAGCGGAACAAATTGAAAAAGCGTTCGGACAGAACGGCTTATCGGCGGTCAGTCTGTCACTTTCCGAACAGCAATTCATTTGCGTTACGGGAGAATCCGGCTGCGGAAAGACCACGCTTCTGAATATCCTTTCCGGTATGCTCAGACCGGACAGCGGTTCTGTACAATTGGACGGCAGGGATATTTACCGCGATCTCAACGAAACCGAACGCACACGAATGCGCAATTCCAGCATTGGTTATATGACGCAGGGAAGCTCGCTCATTCCGGAACTGACCGTATGGCAGAACATTGTTTGTCCGTTGGAATTGTACTGCAGGAAAACGGATGATATGGCAGTTCACGCATTGTCAGAACGGCTTGGCATCGCCAATGTGTTGGATTCGTATCCGTCAGAAATTTCTGGTGGTGAATACCGGCGGGTGTTGCTGGCACGCTGTCTGCTGTCAGATGCGCCGCTGCTGCTTGTGGATGAACCGACCTCCAATCTGGATGAGGAAAGTGCCTCCATCGTGCGGGGCATCCTTTACGAGGAATATGAAAAAACCCTCCTTGAACTTTACACAACAAATAAAAAGAAGGATTAATTTCCTTCTTCTTTTTTATTTATCAA
>ONEQ01000105.1 GCA_900316885.1 uncultured Eubacteriales bacterium
TCAGAAAACAGCCCGCGGTAATGCGGTTCTGCCGGCTGTACTGCCGGAGGATGGTGCGGTCACAGCAGCATTTTCCGATCGCCAGCAGGAGTGCCGGCACACCGGTAACAACGCACAGAAAATAGATGGTATCGCTGACGTAAGCCCACATAATCCATCTGTTTGGATCGAGTACCCGATAGAAAAAATAGAGGGGGCACAAAAAAAAGATCAGCGCCGGCAATGCCGCGATGCACTCAATATCACGCCAGGTCAGTGCGTTCCAGAAGTCTCGGAAGCTTTTGATACGGCGAAAGCGTTCCGGGATTTTTGGCGGCTCCAGCGTGATCTCGTGCTCCTCTGTCAGAATCTCTTTTAACCTTTTCAGATCTAGTTTTTGCAAATTTGGCATAATATGATCCTTTCGTCTGAAAACCGCTATTCCTGATCTGCCCCGGATGCAGGCTCCGCTGAACCCGTCTCCGCCTGCTTCGGGAGAATGGTAAAGCTCAGACCGATCAGCATGAAGAAATAGGGGGTCGTATAGAAAATTGAAATGCCGAAGAGCGCGGAAAATGCAAAGCTGAAGGTGGCTGCAAGTGCCGTCAGGGTATACTTGTCCAGGGACGCCTTCTGCTTGAGTCCGTTGAGAAAATTGCAGAAAATCCCTGTGATAAAGCAAAGCGCGGCAGGTACACCAAAAAAGGCAGCATATTCCAGATACAGATTATGTGTGCGGGCAAGTCCTCCCTCGTAGCTCAGCCGGTCAGCGATGCCCTCGATGCCGTAGCCCAGCAGCGGCTTTTCCGAAATATAGATCAGCGTATAGTACCAGAGTATAGCTCTGCCGGTGCCGGCGTTCAGTTTGTCAGGGTCATCGCCAAACAGCCTGCGAATGTCAAAGCCAAATTCCAGGATACTGTTCAGAATATCCGCATTAAACAATGTAACCAGAATGGAAATCACAAAAAACGAGCAGAACAGCAGAACCGTGCAAAGGCTGACCTTTTTATGGATAATTCGCTCCATAATGCAGACAAGTAGCATTCCCAGGAACACAGCCAGATAGCTTCCCAGGGTATTGTTCAGGATCAGAACAACAAGCTGCACCGCATAGGAAATGAAGCCGATGATCCGCCATACCATTTTCTTGCCCCATGCAGCGGCACAGACCGAAAGCAGAATGGTAAATGAAAGATAATAGGCATAGTGATTCGGATTATAGAATACACCGGAAAACTGTCCTGCCCATGTAATCTGATGCGATGCCAGCGGCATCACATATTTGTCAACCAGACTCGCAAAGCCCATCACCATAGAGGACAGAATGCCATAGCGGATCAAAAAACGCTTGACGTGCGGTGTGCGGATGCAGGCGGCGGGAAACAGGAAAATCAAAACATACTGTGTGTATACCGCCAGCGTTTCACCGTGAAAGGCAACGCCGCTGTAGGCATAATCAGAAATACCGTGTACATCCGTGGTAATAAAAATCAGCAGAAAAAAAGCAAGAAAACAGCCGGCAGAGATCCGATTCTGTCTGCTGTAGAGCTTCAGGCTGCTGCGGTCTGTACACCACTTCCCGACAATCAGAAAAATGGCTGCCGTTCCGGTATAGGTACATATCTGGAAAACCCATTCACCCAGATCCTCAAAATTCCATTTTAGGTCAGGGTTACGGTTCAGGATCATGTACATAAGCGGCATGGTGAGGAAAAGCAGGCTTGGAAGCGCAGCAATCCGGTCAATATCATCCCACGTCAGAAGATCCCAGAATTCCCGGAAGCTTTTCAGATTGTGAAATCGTGCAAGGGAGCCGATCCATGTGGTGCGTTGTCCTTGTTTCGTCAGCATGAAGTCTCCTTTCTGAAAAACAGCCCCCCCGGATAACCGGAGGGGGCTGTTTTGTTCATGTGTTAGATTTCTCTTCGCTGTACTTCACTTAGATGGAATTAGAAGCAGAGCTGGTGTAAGTGATACCAGAAGACTGTGAACCGGACGGAACATCACCGTTCTGAGAAGCATCCGGATAAGAACCTACATAGTTGCCCTTCTTAACGACTGTTGCGGTGCAAACGCCCTTTTCGTCGATTCTTGCGATAGCAATCGCGAGCTGATCAACACTGTCAAAGTACTTCTTTACGCAGTCAGCAACCGAAGTAGAAGAAGTGATAGTCGCTGCATTGGTAGCAGTACCGCCCGATACCTTGTACCAAGTGTTAGCAGCACCAGTAACCGGATGACCAGCAGCATCCAGATCGGTCAGAGCAGATACAACAGAATTGTACAGGGTCTTAGCGTTGGAGTTAGCTGCTGCGATGTTGGACTTCTTAACGTAGCCCAGCATGGACGGTACGAGGATAGCTGCGAGTACGCCGATGATTGCGATTACAACGATCAGCTCGACCAGTGTGAAGCCCTTGACATTCTTGTTCGTTTTCATAGTGAAAACCTCCTTATAAATATAAATTATTTTTTCGGGAAGGTGTCTCCATTCCCTCTTCTGGGAACTCACCGGTGGTTTTTCGTACCCGGTGTTTTCCTTACAAGTACAGTATAGCATATTACAAATCTTTTGTCAATAGTTTTCTAAAAAAAAAACTGTTTATGAACGGTTTTTTACGAAACTCGTTTCGAAAACGATTTAAATCAACATCTTTTCGTCAAAACGCACAAGACATAGCCATTTCTAGCGTGTTCACAAAAAATCCGAAAAAGCTTGCATTACTGGGCAAATATGAACTTTTTAATTTTTAACCCGATAATAAACTAGTCACAATTTACAGGCTGTATATTTTCCCTTGTTCACAATTGACAGGATTTTTTTCCTTTAAATCTCATATATGACGTTCGTTTTTCCATAAATTGCCTGTCCCCCTATGCAAAAGCCCGGAAACAATCCCATGACTGTTTCCGGGCTGTGTGTTATTCTGCGGCTGTCTCCGGCATCGGGAGCGATACCGTGCCGAGCTGATACCCGACAATCTGCCGCGGGGCGCGGAAGGTCAGCGTCACCTGGTATTCCGTCCCCTCTGCCAGCGATTCCGCCGGGATATAGAGCGAATAGCCATTGTCACCGATTTTCTCGGTTCCGAGCAGGTCGGATTCATAGCAGTGATATGCCAGATACGAGGTCTCCGTCCCGTCCGGTGCGGTCAGCGTCACGACATAGTCGCATGCGGTGTCCAGATCCTCCGGCAGGCTCAGCGTCCCGTAAATTTGCAGGAAGGCGCTGTTGGTCTGCGCGGTATAGAGCGTGCCCTCACGCCAGGTATGCGGCGCAGGCAGGGGCTCGGTCGGGAATGCGGCATGCATCGGCGCCTCCCGCTGGAGCCAGGGGATATTGCGCTCGACAATCTCCATGACCACCGTGTCGTATTCCGTGTTCTCCATGCTGTAGTACGGGTTCGGGCGGGAGCGGGAATAGTCCGCCGATGCGAAATTCTCCGAAAAATACGGGATCACCGCCGCGCCGAACGAATCGCGGAACATCAGCAGGCTCCCCGTGCCGGTGCCGCATTCCGTGTGGATGTTCAGGTCGTCGCTGGAGCGATAGCGCCCCAGATACTCGAAATCATACGCAATATCAGGCGTATACTGCCAGTCGCGCTCCTGCGTGCCCGGGAACAGCATCGTTTCGAGGTCGCCCTCCCACGTCTGCTCCGGGGTGAACTGCGTATCGGGATATGCCTTGTAGTCCTTGCCGGTCACGTCCATGATCGCACGGTATCCCGTCAGGGCGCCGATATTGTTCCAGTGGGTGTCCTGCTTGTGGTAGATGTCCGGGGTATGGGGGTCGGCTGCCTGCTCGCTGAGGATGCCGCGCAGGTCGCACCAGTTCTGCAAAAGCGCCGGGGAATACTTCTCCATCGCGTTCACAAGATGCCCGTAATTCCCGACCGTGCCGTAATTCGCGTAGTTGTACGGCATATACTGCGGATAGAGGGTGTTTTTATTCGGCACGACCGCAATCACAAAGCTCGCGCCATGACTCTCCGCGTAGCTTTTGGACAGCTCCAGATTATAGAGAATATTCTGGATGCCCAGCGGCGTCACCGTCGGATTGCCGATAAAATCATCCTTCGTGGGGGTGTAGTAGAGCCAGCCCTCCGTGCCGATGATAACCTTCGGCTCCGAGGAGACATGCAGGAGCTTCGCCTTGATCTGCGCATCGAGCGCGACCAGATCCTCACGGAAGCCGAAATGGTCGGAGACGTAGGCGATTGCCTCATCGCTGAACTGCTTGTTGATGCTGCCGTCCTCGCTGCGGATCGACGGCGCATCGGCGAGGAGACGCTTTTCGGCAGTCGTCCCCTCCTCGTCGCCGCGTGCCATGAACATCGCGGCACCGGGTACGGCACATGCGGCAAAGAACAGGATGCTGTAGGTAATCAGGCAGATCTTCTCAAAGAGTTCACGTTTCTTCATGCGCTCGCCCCCTTAGAAATTCAGATAGATGAACGGGCTGTAGGTTCCCGCCGACAGGTACAGCAGGCAGAACACCATGAGCACCGCCGTTGCCAGATAGCAGAAGACCCGCGATGCCGTGCGGACGCCGCCGCCTGCGGCATCCACCTTGCCCTTGATATACGGGATGACCGGCTGCGAGAACAGGAACGCCAGCACGACAGTCATGAGCATCAGGGGATTGAACTCCTGCCGGAACAGCGCCCAGCCGATCCGCTGGTGCATCGCATCCGCCGTGCTGAAGCCGAACATCGCACGCCAGAACTGGAAGCCGTGCGTCACGGAATTCGCCCGGAACATCGTAAAGCAGAGGATCGTCATCAGCATCGTGTAGCTGCGGCCGAAGCCCCGGCGGAACGGGTGATGCTTCTCCGTTTCGGGCTTGCCGAGTCCGAGAGTGCTTTCGAGCATCATCAGACCGCCGTTGACCAGTCCCCAGACGATGAACGTGCCCGCCGCACCGTGCCAGAGTCCCGTGCAGAAGAATACCGCCCATTTGTTCATGGCAGTACGTGCCCTGCCCTTGCGGTTGCCGCCGAGTGGGATGTAGAGGTATTCCTTGAACCACGTCGAAACGGAAATATGCCAGCGCCGCCAGAATTCCGTCATGGATGCGGAATAGTACGGGTAATTGAAGTTCTCCTTGAACGTGAAGCCGAACATCTGTCCGAGTCCGATCGCCATATCGCTGTAGCCGCTGAAATCGAAATAAATCTGAAGCGTATAGCACAGCGAGCCCATCCACGCCAGCGGCAGGGTGAGCTGATCGACCGGGAGCTCAAACATGTGGTCGGCAGCCACGGAGATCGTATCCGCCAGCAGGAGCTTTTTGGATAAGCCCAGAATGAAGCGCCGGATGCCCTGCGCGGTCTGCGCCGCCTTCATCGGGCGGTAGGCAAGCTGGGCTTCAATGTCCTTGTACTTGACGATCGGCCCTGCGATCAGCTGCGGGAACAGGGTGATATACAGCAGCAGCCGGAACGGGTTCTTCTGCACCGCAATGTCGCCGCGGTACACGTCGATCACATAGGACATCGCCTGGAAGGTGAAGAACGAGATGCCGATGGGCAGCGGGATCTGCGGCACCGTCACATCAAAGAACGGCAGACGGTTCCACTCCGCCGCGAAGAAGCCGGCATACTTGTACACGCCGAGCAGTCCCAGGTTCCAGAACAGGGAGACAAATAAAAAGATGCGCCGGACAGGCTGCTTCAGCTGCATCGTCAGCCCCAGCACATAATTGACAAGGATGGAGATCACCATCAGGAACACCACGAACGGCTCCCCGAAGGCGTAAAAGATCAGACTTGCGACGATCAGCAGTCCGTTCCGGACATGCCGCTCCGGGATCAGGCAGTAGAGCCCGAACACGACCGGCAGGAAGATGAACAGAAATACCGTGCTGCTGAATACCATTGCATCACGCTCCTAAGTCGGTAAACAAAGGGCTGCCGCCCGTGCGGACGGCAGCTCCGATTCGTTGATTACTCGCCGATTGTAATCATAGAGACCATTCCGTCTCTGTAGGTAAAGGTCAGGCTGTAGGCGCCGATTGTGTAGGTGCCGTTGCCTGCGCCGTAGGCAGCCTCTACATCCGCCTTGGAGGAACCCACATGGATGCCCTTTGCGGTGGAGATGGACGGACCTGTGATGTCAATGAACATTACCGCATGGTTATCATCGACTGTAATGACGTAGTCGGTGTAGCTGTACTCCGTCTGGTTGCCGTCACGTCCGAGGCAATTGGGAGAGGACTCCTGCTTGATCGGTGCATTCGCTGCGACAAAGGTATCCGAATTGCCGCCGACGGAAATGTCCACGTTGTTCACGGACAGCTTCATCGCATTCTCATCCATCGTCACGCCGGATGCGGTACCCGGCATGGGCGGGTTGGTCGGATCGTCATTGCTGATCGGAGGCGGGGTCAGATCCTGCGTTGCAGCTGCGGTGGTCGGTGCCGGAGCGGCTGTGGTCGCCGGTGCTGCGGTGGTGGTCGCCGGAGCCGCTGTCGTTGCGGGTGCTGCGGTGGTCGCATGTGCCGCCGTCGTTGCCTTGGGCGCAGCCGTTACTGCCGGCGGGATGGTGCGCAGCGCGGTGGTCGTGGTCGGAGCCGCCTTGGTAGTCGGTGCTGCGGTGGTATCGCTTGCTGCGGTGCTCTCCTCGGTTTCTGCCTCGGTGGTCTCCTCGGTCGTTTCCTCAGTTGTCTCCTCTGTGATTTCCTCGTCTGCCTCTGTGGTTGCCGAGGTTTCATCGGTCAGGAGACGGGTCGTCTCCTTCTGCTTGCCGCAGGCGCTGACGGATGCCAGTGCCGCAAAGCAAAGAACGAGTGCAAGCAGTTTCTTCAGATTCTTCATGATCATTTTCCTTTCTACACAAATCAAGCGTTATTCATCTGTTTCGGCGGTTGTACATTAATAGTAATCCGGAATCACGTAGCCGAGGAACGTGAAGTTGCCGGCTGACATCATCTGATCCCAGGTATAATCCTTCCAGATATAATTGGTCGGATCATAGTCCTTCCAGTAGCCGCCGGGCATCTCTACCTGATTCCAGTAGTGATCGCCGGAGCTGTGGGTTGCATGGACGATACGGCTGTTGTAGCCGCAGATGCGCAGGATGTAGTCCATCTTGGCTGCCATGTAGTAGCATACCACATAATGGGTGTCGGCTGCATCCGCAACGAGCGTGCCCCAGCCGTAGCTGTTGAGCTCCTCCAGGGTCTTGGTGCGCTCGGTATTCTTGTAGCGGTTGGTATCGCGCATGTACTGGTAGATGCCCTCGGGGTTCTTGGTGTAGCGCTCCAGATCCGACTGGATCTTTGCAGTCGCCGTATACAGTCTGTCAGACATCACATAGCCGTTCGCCTGTACGGTCTTGCCGTCCACAACGGTGTTTTTCGCCATGGTGCCGTCCGCATTGAAGTAGTAGTTGAAGCCGTTGATGGTCTGCCAGCCGGTCAGCATGTAGCGGTCGGTTTCGTGGCAGCAGTAGGTATCTGCACCGTCCTCGATCCAGCCTGTCTTGCTCACGCCGTTGGCATCGAACCAGTAGTACAGACCGTCGATCAGCCGCTTGCCGGTCACCTTGAGACCGTTCTCGTCATACCAGTAGTAGTCATTGCCGAGCGCCGCCCAGCCGCGGATCATCTTGCCGTCCGCGCCGAAGCTGCGTTCACCGTCAGCTGCGTTCACCGTCGGTGAAGACAAGCTTCTGGTTGACTGTCATCGCAAAATTCTCAGTGTCGAAATAGTAGGTGTCCTCACCGATCTTGAGCAGACCGATGCGGAGCGAACCGTCTGTCGGATCGCCGTAGAAGGTCTTGCCGTCAGCGGTGATCCAGCCCTTCTGGAGAATCCCCTCGGCATTGAAGTAGTAGGTCTTGCCGTCGATCTTCTGGAAGCCGGTCACGCGCTGTCCCTGATCGTTGAGATAATATCTGCCCTCTGCAGCATCGTAGAAGCCGGTCTTGGGGAGTGCGCCGTTCTCATCGACCTTGACGGTTTTGCCGTCCTCGGTCACGACATTCTGGTTGACTGCCATTCTGCCGTCCTTGAGGAAGAAACGCTTCTCCTCCGTGCCGGAGATATTCACTGTCTGCCAGCCGGTCTGGAGCACGCCGTTCGCATCTGCGAAATAGGATGCGCCGGAAGCGGCATCCTGGATGAAGCCGGTCTGAACAAAGCCGTCTGCACCGGCAAAGTAACGTGCCGTGCCGAGTGCCGGGGTGTCCTTGTCAACGCCGAGATTTGCGGCATAGATCAGGATCGCGGTGGCATCGTTGGCATTGATCTTGCCGTCGAAGTTGGCATCGGCATAGGTCAGTGCCATCTCGACCTTCTTGAAGAATTCCGGATCCTTATTAAAGAGTGTCTGCTGTGCGGTCACGCCTGCGCTGGTACCGCTCATTGCCGCAACCGTGAGGATCAGCGTCGCATCGGATGCATTGACGGTCTTGCTGTTATCCACATCACCGATCAGAATCTCCGGGCTCAGGACGATGAGTCCCTTCATGCTGGAGCCGTTCTCGTCGAGGACGTACTTTCTGCCATCGGTATCGGTCATCACGGTCTTGGTCTTGCTTTCCGCTGTGGTACCGGTTGTTGTCTCAGTGGTACCGGTGGTCGTTTCGGTTGTGGTTTCCGTGGTGTCTGTGGTGGTTTCTGTCGTGGTTTCGGTTGTATCCGTGGTGGTTTCCGTAGTTGTCTCGGTCGTGCCGTTGGTGGTTTCCGTAGTTGTCTCGGTCGTGCCGTTGGTGG
>ONEQ01000302.1 GCA_900316885.1 uncultured Eubacteriales bacterium
TTCCTTCACATCATTCACCCAGCCAATAAATGTGTCTGCGCGGTCGAGGATCATGCTGATTTCATCGTCGGCGAGTGTATCCGGAACGGCGAAATCGTACTGCGCCATCTGCAAATTGTACTCAGCCCGTTTGCGGCAGGTCGCCTTGATGCGGCAGAATTGGCAGTGCTTGCCCGCACTATAATCGCCCTCGCCCTTTGCCGCAAGTGCCGCAGCAGGGATGAGGACTTCCTCAGCCCAGCCGAGCAGTTCCTCCTTCGTGACCTCTGCAATGCTGACATTATCGCGACGGGGCTGGAAGATGATCATGCGGACGGTCTGGATGTCATACAGGCTCTCGAAGAGATTCAAAGCGCCCAGCGCATACATCCGCATCTGGCTGTTGCCCTCGGCATCGACAAGTACGCCGAGACCGTATTTGAAGTCAATGACGGTCATCGTGCCGTCGGCGACAATAATACAGTCAGCGGTGCCGAAGCTCTCAGCAACCCAGCGTGTGAAGTCGAGGCGCTGCTCGACCAGTACCTGTGGATCAGGGCAGCTCTCCTTCGCCGCCTGTACTTGTTCCATGACGAATTCGCAGTAAGCGTCAGTGCATTCTGCCATTTCTTCGTCGAAGTACTCCAGATTGTCAGTGGGATCGCGCACCTTGAAGCCGAGCGCCTTCTTGACCTTGTACTCGCAGAGGGCGTGTGCGTCAGTTCCTTGCTGCGCGTAAGTGCTGCTGGTATCACCGCCCGCGTTCTCCTTTGCGGAGGGCGGGCAGTTGATCCAGCGTTCACTGCTGGATGGTGACAGAATCGCGTGTGTTCCGGGCATCACAATCCCTCCGCTTCTGCCAGTACAGCGGCGTAGTCGCTTTCGGCAATATCCGAGAGCTTTGATGCGCCGTACTTTGCGATCAGTTCTTTGACCTCCGCCGTCTTGCCGCTGCGGGAGATCTCCGAAAGGCGGCTGCGGAGCTGCACGAAAGTGACAGTCTGCTGTTCAGGTGTCGGCTGTTCCTTCGGTACTTCCGCTGCCTGCGGCTCGTCCTTTTCAGGATCGTAGATCTCCTCGAAGGTGTCGAGATAGGCGTTAGTTGTCTGCGACGAGAATTTCTGTAATGCAGCAGTAAGTGCATTCAGGGCGTTTACCAGTTCCATCATCGGATCCATTATGCTTGTCCTCCTTTGCCAGATTTTTTGCGAGTCTCTTTGACACCACAGAGATTGCCATCAGGGTGTCGATCAGTTCTTGGGTTTTCCTGTTCATGTGTCGTTCACCTCCCTTCACAACCCACTACAGGATCAAGGGCGTTTTGGACGAAACTTTTTCAGAAAAATTTTCCGAACTCGGATTCAAGCTGTCTCCGCACCTTTTCAAGCTGTGAACGATAGGTGCTGCGCTTCAGATTGAGCTGTTCCAGACACTTCCGCTCGGACATATCTTCATCAAGGCACATCTGACCGACAGTGATGGCTTCGGGCATCAGTTCTTTCAGCCGTTCGAGAAGCTGGCGCATCAGGATCTGGTCGGTGACGATTTCCTCGGTATCAGATGTATCTGCGAAGGTGTCGCCGTGCATTTCCGTCTCATAATCGAGGGAAAGGTTGTCCCCGGCAGCACGATACTCGCAGACGTCACAGTCTCCGTCACATTTCCAAAGGTACTGCTTCGGGCAGCAGCACTGCCCATGATACTGGCGGCGGCTGCGGATACGGTTTGTTTCCGGTGTAATATTGGTATAGACTTCCTCGGAAACAGGAATCAGGGTAACTTTGTGCGGATCATTGGCATCACGCATTGGCAGGTAAAACTGTTTTGACATAAAAATTCCTCCATTTGACTTGCGAATGGAGGAATCTCTACCGGCAAATGGGCATGACGAATCAGACCGCATTCCAGATGGATTACTCCATTCAGGATTGCAGCCGTCAGCTCAAATGACAGCCGTACATATTAACTTGTCCTGCCACAGACCGTTGAGCAGCCCCATCCTGAAGATAACTGCGACAACCGCAAATATAAGGATACTCTTGCACAGGTTGTAGAGAATATGGATGATACCGACACGTTTCGAATCGACTTTGGCACCGATGGAACATACGATCGCAGTCGTGACGCAGTCTCCCAGATATACACCGATGATAACCGGATATACCGCCTTGAACGTCAGAATGCCCGAGGCAGAGAACGCCTGCAGGATACCGATGGTGGCACTGGAACTCTGCAGTACAAACGCGACGCCTGCACCGGTCGCATAACCGATGACAGGGTTGCCGCCCAGTCCGGACAGAAGTTTCTCGAATGCACCGGTCTGTGTGAGGTTGCTCACTGCACTGGTCATGTTGAGAAGTC
>ONEQ01000228.1 GCA_900316885.1 uncultured Eubacteriales bacterium
GAGACGGTCTGGATCTCCGCAAAGCACGGTGACGGACTCGATGCGCTGATGAAAGCGATCGTCCACGGTCTGCCGCAGACGGCAAAGCGCATGAAGCTCTGCATCCCCTATTCCGAGGGCAGCTTTTTACAGCTCCTGCGTGAGGAGGGCAAGCTGTTTTCGGAAGAATTTACCGCTGACGGCACACTGGTCGATATTATGGTCGATGTAAAGCGCCAGAAAAAGGCAGAAGCCTTTCTGGCGGAATAACAGATATTAAGGTTTTGAGATGCCCCAAAAATACAATGCCTCTGACGGAGAATCCCGCCGGAGGCATTGCATTTTTAGGAAAAGTATGCTATAATAGTATCATTACTTGTGAAAGGAGAAACGCTTCATGGAGTTTCTGACAATCGAACACTTATCTAAGACCTACGGAAAAGGCGAAAATGCTGTAAAAGCACTGAATGATGTCAGCTTCACTGTTCCCAAAGGACAATTGACTGCGATCATCGGTGCCTCCGGCTCCGGTAAATCCACCCTGCTGCATATTCTCGGCGGCGTGGACAGACCGACCTCCGGAAAGGTCTATCTGGACGGCAAGGACGTCTATGCCCAGAACAATAAAGAGCTTGCCATCTTCCGCCGTCAGCAGGTCGGACTGATCTACCAGTTCTACAACCTCATCCCCGTACTGAATGCGGAGGAGAATATCACACTCCCCTACATCATGGACGGCAAAAAGCCGGATCCTGCTAAGGTTGAGGAGATGCTAAAGCTGATGGATCTCATGGACAGACGCCATCACCTGCCTTCCCAGCTCTCCGGGGGTCAGCAGCAGCGTGTTTCCATCGGACGTGCTCTCTTTACGGCACCCGGCGTGATCCTCGCGGATGAGCCAACCGGTAATCTCGACAGCAAGAATTCCGCCGAGATCATTGCACTGCTCCGGAAATCCAACCGGGAACGCAACCAGACCATGATTATCATCACCCATGACGAGGGCATCGCACAGCAGTGTGACCGCATCATCACACTCTCCGACGGCAAGATCATCAAGGATAAAAAAACCGGCAGGGGGGTTGATAAGCATGCTTGAGAAAATGCTCGCCCTCCGCTACATAAAACAACAGAAGCGGCACAGTCTGTTTACGATCAGCAGTATTGCTATCGCGTTGGCGCTCATGACGCTGCTTTTTATCGGGTACTCCACCTATATGGGCATTCTTCGGGATTCCGCCTGCTATGACAAGCCCTATCATTTTAAATTGATGCGCCTGACGGACGAGGAATATAACCAGCTTGCTGCCAATCCTGACTTTCTCTCCTGCAAGCGCGTTGTGGAACCCAATTACACAATCTCCGCTGAGATCATGCTTAAAACCTACCATGATGAATTCGGCATGTATGTCAACACCCTGTTTCCTGAAAAATACATTTACACCGATTTGACGGAAACCTTCAAGGAGGACCTGATCGACGTTAACTACGACCTCATCGAGCTCGATCAATTAGATCTGTACGGGCGCTACAATGCGGTTCGCAAAGTGGCAGTCTTTTTTATCTTTATTCTCTTCCTTGTGCTTGCTCTGCGCCTGATGATCGATACCGCCTTTGAGATCAGTTCCAAGGAACGCGAACGTCAGTTTGGTATGCTCCAGTGCATGGGCGCCACGCCGGGACAGATCGTCCGTATCATCACCTTTGAGGGCATGTTCCTGAGCGTCATCGGCATCCCTGCCGGCGTCCTGCTGGGTATGGGTGTAAGTGTTGCCGCGTTCAGCGCAATCAGCTCCAGCGGCATCGCTGATGTTTTCTTTACTGCCGAAAAAACAGCACAGGTCATGCACATGCACATCAATCCCATTCTGCTGGTGCTGGCAGTTGTCACCGGACTTGTTTGGGTGTTCCTGTCCGCCTATCAGACGGGTATGCGCATCATCAAGATGAGCCCCATTCAGGCGATCAGCGGCAGAAGCAATAAGATTGTTAAAATCAACCGTTTCTCCCTGTTCGGAAGCCTGTTCGGCTGGAAGGGAAAGCTTGCTGCCCGCAATAACCAACGTCAGCCCAAGCGCTTCGCCATTACGGTCGTTTCGCTGACGCTGTCAATTGCATTGTTCGCCTCGTTCTCCATAGTACTCAAGCAGTCGCTGGCAACCTTCGAGAAAACCGTGGAACTGCTCGGACTGAACTATGATATGGGCGTTTCCATCCAAAAACAGTCGGATGACCCTCTGGGCTATCGTAAGGGACTGGACCTTCTCAATGACAGCGGTTATTTCGAGATCAATGATTTCTATCAGACACAGCTCGGATTCTATTATCAAGAAGACGGAAGTCCGATCACCTGTATTCTCTTGTATTATCCCCGAGAGATATTCGATCAGCAGTTCGACGGCGAACCGCCTGTCTCCTATGATGAGCTGACCGAACAGAACAGCTATCTGGTCCAATACCAGGTCGGCGCGACAGAGGGGGCCAACAGAGAGCGCTTTGAAAAGCCGGAAACACTCACGGTGGAGATTCAGTCCAGAACGCTGGTTTCCGATGAGGCATACGAGAAAATGACATCCAAGGAGCGCGAAAACGTCAATGATTACATTTTCAACGATCTGCGTACCGGCGAAAAAGTATTAAAGTATCGATATATCAACGAAAGAATCCCAGCAGAGCTTACTCTGGCAGGTGCTGCGCCTGAGAAAAAAATGGACGATCAGGCACGGAAATTTGCCGGCTATGAGGCTACGGGTAATGTGGTAATGCTGGTCAGCACGCTCGATTACTATGAGAATCATGCCTACAAGCTTGCAGGAAACGGCAGCTTTCTCAACACTGATGGTACCTACAATATTACCCTGAACCTGAAGGATGAAAGCAACTACGAAAAGGCAAAGACCTACATCAGCATGAACTCCGCAAGTCTGACGCTGGATGAGGATTTCTACGGTGATCTCATGAAAATGCGCACGGTTGTCGGCGCAATAAAGATTGGTGTCGGGATCCTGAGCATCCTGATCGGGCTGATTGCACTGGTTAACATGGTCAACATCCTCTCCACCGGTATTCTGAACCGGAAATCGGAGCTTGCTGCAATGCAGTGCCTCGGCATGACGCAGGGACAGCTCAACGGCATGACGGTCATTGAGTGCCTGCAATATGCACTGACTGCGGGCGTTCTTGCGACGCTGCTGCTGGAGGGACTCATGTATACGATGCTCCTGTTCCTGAAAAAGATTGAGCTGGATGAGGTATTCGGTGAGATGCTGAACTTCACCGAACCGCTCCCGCGCATCTGGATTGCTGCGGTCATCGCATTTGCGACAGCCGTGGTTGCATCCTTTATCCCGCTGCTTCGGATGCAGAAGGAAAGCCTGACCGATCAGATCCGGACAATTGAATAACACAAAACCCCCTTTCGTGTGAAAGGGGGTTTTGTTATCCGTTCTCGTTCTTACTTTGCCTTGGTCTCGATTTCCTCCAGCAGCTGTGCCAGAAGCTCGTCGAGAGACTTCACGCCTTGATCCTCGCCCTTTCTGGTACGAACAGAAACGGTCTTTGCCTCGACCTCGTTGTCACCGAGCGTCAGCATGTACGGGATCTTCTCCAGCGTTGCCTCGCGAATCTTCTTGCCGACCTTCTCGTTGCGGTCGTCGATGGAGCAGCGGATTCCCTTTGCCGTGAGAGCCTTCTGTACCTCGTAAGCCCAATCCAGATGACGGTCTGCAATCGGGATGATCTTGACCTGCTCAGGAGATACCCACAGCGGGAGTGCGCCGCCGAAATGCTCGATCATGTAGGCTCTTCTTGGTGCCGTCCTTGTCCACATACTCCATACCAAAACGCTTTGCCAGCAGCATGTCGATCTGAATGGTAACAAGGGTATCCTCCTTGCCGTATACGTTCTTGTACTGAATGTCAAGCTTCGGACCGTAGAATGCAGCCTCGTCGATGCCGATGGTGTAATCCAGACCCAGATGGTCGAGGATCTGACCCATCACGCGCTGTGCCTCATCCCACTGCTCCTTGGAGCCCTCATACTTATTCTTCGGATTAGCCGGATCCCACTGGGAGAAGCGGAAGGTGCAATCCTCCAGCAG
>ONEQ01000109.1 GCA_900316885.1 uncultured Eubacteriales bacterium
TAAATATCAAAAAGGAACTCATTCAGGGCGTTTACACGCTGAACAAGTCCCTTTTCGATGAATGAAAATTCCTCCGCCGGAATCACCCGGGGAATGGGAAAAACTGTTCCTTGAAAACGCCGTTTTTGTAAATGCCGAACTTCACGCCATACCGACGGCGCAGTTCGTTGATCTCACCGGCATTGCCGATGGCTTCTGTGAACATTGCCCGCGAAGTCTGTGCTTCGAGGATCTCTGCATGTGTCATTGCTAATCACTCCTGTCTGTATGGTTTGCGGGGATTTTCCCCCTATACAAAAGCGGCACTCCCCGATGATTACCGGGAAGCGCCTTTGCTTTGTATGCCATCATTATACCACGGTTTCCTGGAAATGTCAATTTTTTAATCAAGGAAAATCAGTCAAAAATATTTCAAAAAGCAGAACTTGAAGATGTCAGGATTTTTGGGGGTGACTTCAGTCGATCAGATCATTCTGGAACCTTGACAGATGTTCAAACGGCAGGATCTGTCTGCCGCGGAACAGTCCGCAGCCGTCATTGATCCGATAATTGTCGATTGCCGTAAACATATTGACATCGACCTGTGAGAGGTCAATTGTCTGGAGCATCTGCACGCGCTCATACGCATCATCAAAAATCGGGAACGCTCCGACCGGAATGGCTGCACGTCTGGCGCGGTCGGATTCCTGTTTTTTCTCGTAGCCGAAATGGTTCGCCTCCCCGATCTCTGCATGATCGTCCATATCCTTTGTCCGAAGCTGTACCTCCGTATAACACCGCGCAAAATTGTCATACAGCGTGATATGCAGCGACTGGTAGCCGTGCGGACGGACATTGCTGATGTAATCGCGGTAATACGGGCGCACGCTCTCCTGTAACAGCGGCGACGCGATCTTTTGCGGAAGCCCCGAAAGCTCTGCGGTAAAGCCGCGTTCCTCCAGAAATTCCGGCAGAACATTGGCAATCTCATAGAGAATCCGATGCTCGGATTCTGTCTTGGTTTCCTGCCCGATGGGGTGGCATTTCGGGAGCGAAATCACAATGCGATAGGCGATCAGATCCCGGAAGCACTGCAAATGGTTCTTGATGTCCGATTCTGTGGGAAATGTGCCGTTTTTTTCATGGTAATCGTAGATAAACTCCACAATATAGCCGTTGAATTTCTCTTCGGCACGGATCAGGGATTTGATGCGACCCTTGAATGTAAACGCAAGATAGGGGTACTGCACGGTCATGTATTTGTACAGCTCCTTGATACGGTTGGACTGCGAGGTCAGAAAGTCATTGTGCTCGAGCAGCTCCGAGATGCCGATCAGAAAATTGCAGTGCGCCAGATCAATGGAATTATGTGTCTGATGGGCATTTTCCTTGAGGTCTGCCGCATACTGGTGCAGGATGCGCATGACCGTGCTGCCCTTGTACAGATAGTCATTCAAAGAAATCATCCGAATTCCTCCTGTCAGATAAAAAGAACGGAGTTCCACCTTGGGGGTGAAACTCCGTTGTTCCATTTCTATTATACACAAAGAGCCGGTAATTGTCAAGGTGTTTTATCGTAAATATCGTTATTCTTCCGAGAACTCGCTGACCAGTGTCGAAACGGTCTGCTTTGCATCACCATAGAGCATGACGGTATTGTCATTCGTGAACAGCGGGTTCTCCACACCGGAGAAGCCTGCGCCCTTGCCACGCTTGAGCACGAATACCGTCCGCGCTTCAAATGCATTGATGATCGGCATGCCGTACAGCGGGGAGGTCTCGTCCTCGATTGCAGACGGGTTGACAACGTCGTTCGCACCGATAACAATGGCAACGTCAGTATTTGCCATCTGCGGATTCATCTCATCCGCCGTTTTGAGCTGCTCATAGGGGACATTCGCCTCGGCAAGCAGGACATTCATATGGCCGGGCATACGTCCCGCAACCGGATGAATCGCAAAGCTGACCTCTGCGCCGTTCTCCTCCAGCTTATCGCAAAGCTCCTTGACAGCGTGCTGTGCCTGTGCTACCGCCATGCCGTAGCCGGGGATGAATACCACAGAGCTTGCTGCTTCCAGAATGAGATACGCATCCTCCACGGACATCGAGCGCGGCTCCTTTTCGGGGCCGGCACCCTTCTTCGATTTAGCAGCCGACGTGCTGCCGAACAGCAGGGAATAGAGTGTGCGGTTCATGGCCTTGCACATGATGAGCGTCAGGATCAGACCCGATGTGCCGACCAGACAGCCGGATACAACCAGCACGGAATTGGACAGCGCCAGTCCTGCAAATGCGGCTGCGAGTCCGGAGAACGCATTCAGAAGAGAGATGATGACCGGCATATCACCGCCGCCGATGGCGATAACCATCGTAAATCCGAGCAGCAGATAGGATGCCGTCGTTAGCGCAATGCCGACCCGTCCGAGCATCGTATCGCCGCCCGCGATGCTCACCGCATAGAGCGCCGTACCGACCAGACCCACGAATGCCAGCAATGCGTTGAGAATGTTCTTGCCGGGGATATTGACATTCTTCTTGAACAGCTTGCCGGAGAGCTTGCCCCATGCGACCACCGAACCTGTGAATGCCACGGCACCGATGGCGATGGTCAGACCCAGCGTGACAGCGGAGAACGTATTCACATTGGGATCGGTCATGTACTGTGTAAGGGCAACCAGCAGCGAGGACAGACCGCCGAAGCCGTTGAATAGTGCAACAAGCTGCGGCATCCCGGTCATTTCGACCTTCTTTGCCCAGACCGCACCGATCACGCCACCGGTACCAATGGCTGCGATAGCCCATACATAGGCATTCTGCAAGGGCGAGGATTTCAGAGTGGAGGTCACGTCCTTTTCGAGCATGACCGTCACCACCGCAATGAGCATACCGACCGAGGAAAGCATATTTCCCTTGCGTGCGGTATCCGCCTTACCGAGCAGCTTGATGCCGCGGATGAACAGCACCGCAGACACCATATAGAGGATCGTCGTCAGAACGACGCTGAGATTGTCGAGATTCACTTCTTACCGTCCCCCTTTTTCTTGAACATGCCGAGCATTCTGTCCGTTACCAGATAGCCGCCGATCACGTTGATGGTCGCCAGAACAATCGCCAGAAAGCCCATGATATTGCTGAGCATCCCCTCTGTGTGGAGCGCGACTGCCGTCGCAGAAATGGCACCCACAATCGTGATGCCGGAAATCGCATTGGTACCGGACATCAGCGGCGTATGCAGCTGGCTCGGCACCTTGGAGATGAGCTCCACGCCGAGAAATCCGGCAATAACGAATACAAATACAAGCAGTAAGATTTCACCGATTGCCATGCTTAATCCTCCTTGAAACGATCGTGGATGATTTTGCCGCCCTGCGTCAGCAGACAGCCGCGCATGATCTCATCCCCGAGATTGACTTCGAGTTCCTTGGTTTCCTTATTATAAAAATGCGTCAGGAACGCCGTGAAATTGCCGGAGAGCATTTTGGATGCATCATACGGCACCTGACGCTCCAGCAGATCACCCGACAGAATGACCACGCCCTTGTCCGTCACGACCTCCTCAAACAGCTTCGAGCCCTCCACATTTCCGCCTGTCGAGCATGCCATATCCACGACAACGGCACCCGGCATCATGCGGTCGAGCACCTTTTTGTCGATCAGGCGCGGCGCCTTTCGTCCGAACACTTTGGCGGTCGTAATCACAATATTGGAGCGCTCGCAGACCTTTGCCTGCGCCTCCTGCTGCTTTCGGATCTGCTCCGGGGTCAGCTCCCGTGCATAGCCCTGATCGGTCTGTCCCATTTCTCCGAGGTCGATCTTGACAAACGACGCACCGAGGGACTTGACCTGCTCCTCCACGACCGGACGGGTGTCAAATGCATCCACACGCGCACCGAGACGCTTTGCAGTTGCAATCGCCTGCAAGCCCGCCACGCCGACACCGATGATGAATACACGCGCCGGGTTGATCGTACCGGAGGGTGTAACCATCATGGGCAGAATCTTCGGCAGACGCGCCGCAGCATTCAGGACTGCCACATAGCCCGCCAGTGAGGTCTGCGAGGACTGCACATCCATTTTCTGCGCAAGGGTCGTGCGGGGGATCATTTCGAGTGAAACCGCCTGGATCTGCTTTTTCGCAAATTCGTTCAGCAGCTCCTTTTCATTGAACGGGTCAAGATAGGACAAATGCAGACAGCCCGGACGCAGACCGTCTGCGCTCTCCGGCTTCAGGATGCGCAGGATGATTTCCACATCGTAGCCGTCCTGCTCCTTCTGTACGATCACAGCACCGGCTTTCTCATAATCGGCATCGTCAAAGCCGGATTTCCGTCCGGCACCGCTGACGACCTTGAACGAAAAGCCCATGCCGATGAGCTTTTTAATATCGTCGGGGATCATCGCCACACGGGTTTCACGCGGGTCGGTCTCCCGACAAATCAGAATTGATTTCATAACATACTCCTTAAAGTCGATGGGGTCAAGGGGAGCTACGCTCCCCTTGCGGGGTTTGGGGCAGAGCCCCATCTGAATGTATCTCCGAAAAAAGGCAAAACGCGACAATGCTCCCCTGCAAATCAGGGGAGTATTGCCTTATAGTGGAGTTAATCCCAAGTCTGGGTGGAACGAGCATATTCTCTCTCAATCGGAAGATCCGGGAACATTGCCTGCTCCGGCTCTCCGATCTGCATTTCCGGATGCTTCATGGGAAATGTGATAACATTCGGCTGCAATTCCGGCGTCTCGCCGTTCATTATACAATACCCTGCGCGTTCATCGCATCGAGAACCTTCTCAAAGCCTGCGATGTTCGCACCGACAACATAGTTGCCCTCAAAGCCGTATTTTTTCGCTGCCTCGTCAATGTTGTGATATACATTCTCCATGATCTTCTTGAGCTGTGCGTCAACCTCCTCGAAGCTCCAGCTCAGGCGCTCACTGTTCTGGGACATTTCCAGCGCAGAGGTCGCAACGCCGCCGGCATTGGATGCCTTGCCGGGAATGAACCATACACCGTTATCCTGAAGATACTTGGTCGCATCCTCGGTGGTCGGCATATTCGCACCCTCGCAGACAGCGATGCAGCCGTTTGCCACAAGCTGCTTGGCATCGTCGAGATGCAGCTCGTTCTGGGTCGCGCACGGGAGCGCGATGTCTGCCTTGATCTGCCATACACCTCTGCCCTCATGATACTCGGCATTCGGACGATAGCTCTTGTACTCGGTCAGACGCGCACGCTTGACCTCCTTGATCTCCTTGAGTGCTGCCACATCAATGCCGTCCGGATCGTAGATCCAGCCGGTGGAATCGGAGCAGGTCACAACCTTGGCACCGAGCTGCTGTGCCTTCTCGATTGCATAAATCGCTACATTGCCCGCACCGGACACAACAACCGTCTTGCCCTGCATGGACTCGCCGTGGCAGCGGAGCAGTTCATCAGTGATGTACAGCAGACCGTAGCCGGTCGCCTCGGTTCTTGCCAGAGAGCCGCCGTAGGTCAGACCCTTGCCGGTGAGCACACCCTCGAACAGACCGCGGATTTTCTTGTACTGACCGAACATGTAGCCGATCTCACGTCCGCCGGTACCAATGTCGCCTGCCGGAACGTCGGTGTCAGCGCCGATGTACTTGCAGAGCTCCGTCATGAAGCTCTGGCAGAAGCGCATCACCTCACGGTCAGACTTGCCCTTGGGGTCAAAATCAGAGCCGCCCTTGCCGCCGCCGATCGGCAGACCGGTCAGGGAATTCTTGAAGATCTGCTCAAATCCAAGGAACTTTATGATACCGATATTCACGGACGGATGCAGCCGCAGACCGCCCTTATACGGACCAATTGCAGAGTTGAACTGCACACGGTAGCCGGTATTGACATGCACATCGCCGTTATCATCGAGCCACGGCACACGGAACTTGATCTGACGCTCCGGGTTAACCAGACGCTCCAGCAGTGCATCGCGGCGGAACTGCGCCTCATTCGCCTCAATCACAGGGCGGATGGATTCCAGCACCTCGCGGACTGCCTGATGGAATTCCGGCTCGTCCGGATTCTTGGCGATCACCTCGGCAATGACTTCATCTACATAAGACATATTGGGTTTCCTCCTGAATTAGATTTTTATCCAAACGCATACAGCGGACACCTGTCCGCATGGGGCACACGTTTCCATGAATAATGATACTATATTTCACAGCTCTTTGTCAATAAAATGAATACGTTAAATTAATGACTTTATCCATAAAATATACGACCTTTTGCTGCGACCCGTACAATTCTGTATAGACACCGGCAGCCTTTTCTGCTATACTACATACAACTAATTGGATAAGGAGTGCATGGAATATGATGATGGATACGGAGCAAAAGGAACAAATTGTGGAGCAGGCAAAGGGGCTTCTGATCGAGAATCGGCACATGACGGAGCCGGAGGCACATCGCTACCTGCAAATGCAGGCGATGAACCGGCGCATCCCCAAGCTTGTCATTGCGCAGAGCATCATCCTACGCTATGCGGTCAGGACTTCTTGAATTCTGAGGGCGTTTTGCCAACTCGCTTTTTAAAGGCGCGGGTGAAATAATCCGCAGTAGAGAATCCCAGCAGCTCACTGACATCCTGTACCTTGAAATGCCCGGTCTGAAGCAGCAGCTTTGCATATTCCATTTGCACGCCTTTGTGAAACTCGGAGAATGTCATCCCTGTCCGCATCTTGAAATACCGGCAGAAATAGTCCTTATTGAATCCGAAATATTCTGATGCGGTTTCCGTCGTAACGGTATCATTTCCGCTATGCTGATAAAAGTCCTGAAGCTTTTCAATTACACCCTCCTGCACGCCGTTTTCCTGCAGCTGACCAAGTGATTTCCGAAGCGCAATCGCATATTCACGATTTTTGTACTGCTCGGAAAGCTGCCGTGAAACTCGAACCAGCGCAGTATGAATGTCATGCTCTGTAAGCGGCTCTGTCATAAAATCAACACAGCCGAGCAAAAAACATTCCCTCATACATTCGGCATCCTCCTGTATGCTGAGAATCAGGACAGGGATCGTGAGTGCTTTTTTCTTCAGAGCAGTCAGCAGCCCAACAGCTTCTGTATCACCAGGGCGATGGATACAGAGAATCACATCATAATCCAGTCCGGAAGCTGCCTGAACGGTACTCTTTACATCCGAGCTCTTGCCTGCAATGGCAAAACCATTTTCCTGCCATACTGACAGCTTCATCATTTCCTGTTTTCCAGAACGCTGTGTATCCGTCACCAGAATTCTGTAATCCATGCTCCGCCCCTCCTTTCTAAAGGCAATACTGCACAAAGGACAGTACGTCGGATGTGCAGCCGATTTTTCGTCAGCATGCCTAATGACGCCGACGCGATACTGGATGTATCGCTAGGAGAAATTGGGCAAGATTAAGCAGACAGCCCAAATCTATGATTTGGTGCTGATCGCTTATGCAGGGCAAGGAAAAGATGCAAACAGATGCTGAGCCGTCAGGCGGTCTTTGTGCGGTGTTGCCTAAAGAAAAAAAGGAGCTGTTTCACCTCAACCGGTGAAACGGCTCCTTTGCCGCATGTATGCTCTTTTGCTGTCTTTATTGTAGCACACATTGGTAATATCCGTCAATATCAAACTGGAAATTCGTCATTTAATTAATGCAAAAAGTCTTGATTTTAATGGATCATGCTCGATTGACTATCCGGCAGCTCCGTGCGCTGGTCTGCTACGCTGCAAAAGGAGCCTGTCATGCTGTCAGACTTTGTACAGGACTGCAAATGCCCCGTCCCACGCGGGAGGGGTTCAACCGGTATTCCGGGTACTTGCATGGGATTCTGCTGCATTTCATTGACAGGATCCGGTATCTATGCTATAATAGGAAGAAATGCCTGTCCAAACAGCGAAGGGAGCTAACTATGACAATTCAAGAAACCTTATTTTCCATGCAGGATGTGAAATACCGCGATTTTCAGGTGAAACTGATACCGGGCTATACGCCGGAACGGATGATCGGCGTCAGAACACCGCAGCTTCGGAGCTTTGCGAAGCAATTGCTCAAAGAGGGCGATATTTCCGCGTTTTTATTGGAGCTGCCCCATCAGTATTTTGATGAGAATCAGCTCCATGCGTTTCTGATTTCGGAAATGAAGGACTTTGAAAAGGTGCTTGCGGAATTGGAAACCTTTCTGCCATACGTGGATAACTGGGCAACCTGTGACCAGTTGAGTCCAAAGGTGTTCAAGAAGCACACAGCAGAGCTGATTGACGAAATTCAGTGCTGGATAGCATCGAAGCATACTTACACGGTTCGTTTTGGCATCGGTATGCTGATGCAGCATTATCTGGATGCGAATTTCAAGCCGGAATACCTGGACTGGGTAACGGCAGTGCAGAGCGAGGAATACTACATCAATATGATGCGTGCATGGTATTTTGCCACGGCACTGGCGAAGCAGTATGAAGCCGCAATTCCGGTGCTGGAGCAGAAGCTGCTGGATCTCTGGACGCATAACAAAACCATTCAGAAGGCGAGGGAGAGCTATCGCATCACCGAAGAACAGAAGGCATATCTGAAATCGCTCAAACGCATGAAATAACCTGAAGAATGTATGTTTTTCGGATACATCGCCAATTAATGATAAAAATTGCCCCCTTTTCGGTTGAACCGCTGTATGGATCATTCAGACGATACAGCGGTTTTGTGATTTCATATCCAGATGGAGCAGAAACACTCTGGGTATCAATTTAATCTATTGCCGCTGCTCTGTTTTTCATATAACGAAATGTATCGATTTTTGACGGTTTCTATGCTATAATGATACAAAACCTACTTAAAACATCAGTACAATATGTTTATACATGAAAGGAGATGTCTGTCCATGAAGGAAATGGAAGAAAATATCGGCGCAATTGTGAACGACCTGCTGGATGACTACGAAAACGGAAAAACGATCGACAAGATGAAAATTTTCAATCACCCGGATAATGAGGTCATCATCGATATTCTGTCCAGTCTGAGAAAGATCATTTTCCCCGGGTATTTCAAGAATCGATCCGTTAAGGTCTATACGATGCGGAATAATCTTTCGATGCTGATCGAGGATGTGGTCTATAAGCTCACCAAACAGATTACGATTGTTCTGGGCGGGGAAGAGGATTCGGAAAACATCCTGCAAGCCAGAAGCATTGCACTGGAATTTGTGAGGAGACTCCGCAGCATCCGTCAGCTGATCGAAACGGATGTGCAGGCAGCCTATGACGGCGACCCCGCTGCGTT
>ONEQ01000148.1 GCA_900316885.1 uncultured Eubacteriales bacterium
CGGCCATAATCATGCCCTCGATGCCGCGGCTGCCGAAGCCGCCGGGAACGAGGATGCCGTCCACCCGCGACAGAGCATCCTCCGTCGCCGTTTCTGAATCGATCCATTCGATCGTCACGTGCGCGCCGCACAGATAGCCGGCGTGACGGAGCGCTTCCGCGACGGACAGGTAGGCGTCGTGGAGCTGCACATATTTGCCGACAATACCGATGGTCACGGTCTGCGAACGGGACGTGATGCGCTGTACCAGCGCCCGCCATTCGGTCAGATCCGGCGGCGGTGTCTGGATTCCCAGCTCGCGGCAGACGATGCCGGAGAGGTTGGCATCCTCGAGCATGAGCGGTGCCATGTAGAGGTTCGGGAGGGTCAGGTTCTCAATAACGCAGTCGGGCTTGACATTGCAGAAGCCCGCAATCTTGCGGAAAATGCTCTCGTCCGTGATCGGCTCATCGGATCGGAGCACAATGATATCCGGCGAGATGCCAAAGCCCTGGAGCTCCTTGACGGAATGTTGGGTAGGCTTGGACTTATGCTCGCCGGAGGCTTTCAGATAGGGGACGAGGGTTACATGGATGTAGAGCGTATTCTCCCTGCCGACCTCAAGCCGCATCTGGCGGATGGCTTCGAGAAAGGGCTGGCTTTCGATATCGCCGGTCGTGCCGCCGATCTCGGTGATGACCACATCTGCCTTGCCTGTCTCGCCCACGCTGTAGATGAAATGCTTGATCTCATCGGTCACATGCGGGATGATCTGCACGGTTTTGCCGAGATAATCGCCCTGACGCTCTTTGGAGAGGACATTGGAGTAGACTTTGCCCGTGGTGAGATTCGAGAAACGGTTCAGATCCTCATCGATGAACCGCTCGTAATGTCCGAGGTCGAGATCGGTCTCCGCGCCGTCCTCGGTGACGTAGACCTCACCGTGCTGGTAGGGACTCATGGTGCCGGGATCAACGTTGATGTACGGATCGAGCTTCTGCGCTGCGACCTTGAGTCCGCGTGCCTTCAGAAGCCGTCCGAGCGATGCCGCCGTGATGCCCTTGCCGAGTCCCGAAACAACACCGCCTGTGACGAAAATGTACTTGACATCCATCGTATTCACTCCTTCAAAAAAATAAGAAGGGCGTTCATCAGGGGACACGTTGCCGTGCCTTCTGATGAACGCCCTTGTTCTTACGTATTATAGTATAGCACATCTGCCGGCGTTTGTCAAGTGAAACTTGCCGGTCAGAAATAATACCGCCCGTTGCGCAGACGGATTGCATTGGTCGTGAGCAGTCCGAGCAGCTTGTGGAATGTATTCCAGTTCCGGTGTGTGTGCAGCGCCCGGGTCATCTGCTTTTCCGGAACACCCTCCGGGTGCGCGGCAAGCAGAAGGAAACAGTCCAGAATCTGCCGTGTCACGCGGCGCGGGATGCGCTCCGGAAACAGGAAAATCAGATTGCGCAGAGACTCATCCATGCCGTCGAATACATACGGCGCATAGCGGCGGTCGGAGATGATCGCGAACGATGCATCGTCGTACATGCCGAGCTCCTTATAGTATGCCGTCAGCTTGCGGAACTCCTCCTCCATGCTGTGCGGCGGGAAGAAGATACCCATTTGCAGCAGGAGCTCCGCCTGTGCGGTCATCCAGCCGTTTTCAGAGGTCATAATCATTTCGGGACCGTCGCTGGTCAGCAGGAACGCTGCCACACCGCCGCGTCCCTTGCCGGAATTGAACGGCGTGTCGGGAATTGTGACAAAGGTCGTAAAGTTCGGCGCAATCTCGTGATAGTACTGCGAAATGATCCGGCACTCGCCGTTCATGTCACAGGCAGCAATCACGCCGTCTCCCACATGGAAGTACAGGAATCGCCCATCCGGTGCCATCGCGGCACAGACCAACGTCGCAGAAAGCTCCTCCATTTCACATTCGAGCTCCTCTGCACGCGCCGCCAGCGGTTCACGGATTTCCTCCAGCAATACCTCGCCCAGCTTGTCGTGCTTGAGCCTGTAGAGCCGGTCGAAATCCTCAAGCAGCATCCGCAATGCGGTATGTGCGGTGATCTCCGAGCCTTCCTTGGCATACTGATACGAGCCGGCACCGTCGCTGACGACACACGCGCTGACGCCGGTTTTCGGGTTCTCGCCGGTCACAACCGTATCCTCGCAGCCCTTACCCCAAAAAATATGACTCTCGCCGACTTCGCTATAGGCACTTCTGCGGAACATTGCTCCCTGCATTCCTGTTCCCCCCTTTCGTAAATCCTATTATTCTATTATACCATATTTCTACAGAATTGTCAAGGGACCACGTTCATGTCCACGTCGCCCGATATTCCGTCAATCCTGCCGGTATTGCTCGCCTGCCACATATAATAGCCTCCCTCATAGGAGGTCTGACCGCTTGTGTAATTGGCAAGCCATATCACCCGTCCGCCGGTCTGCCATACCTGACGCAGCGGATTCATCGAGGAATAGAGCATCGTGCTGTAGCCGCGCTCAGCCAGCCGTGCGGCAAAGGCATCATACACGGCATTGAGATCGTCGAAGCTCATGCCGTAATCCTGGAAATGCGAGAAATTCTCCCAGTCAAACGCGACCGGCAGATCCAGCGGCGCTCCGCCGAGCTGGTCAGCAATCCAGTCCGCCTGATTGCGGGCGGTATCCACATTGTTTGCCGTGGAGAAATAATACACGCCGCGGTACATCCCGGCGGCTGCCGCATTGTCAAAATTCTGGCGGAAATACTGATCCATTTCATTCGCGCCGAAGCCGATGCGCATGAGCACGAACTCCGCGCCGGCATTGCGCACGCGGTTGAAATCGATATTTCCCTGCCACTTGGACACGTCGATGCCGTACATCTGCCCCGGATGCGCCGCCCGGAAATTGTCGAAGGATTCCGCAGGGCGCGAGGAGGTTCCGGGCTTGTTGGAGGTGACATTGACTGTGATATTACTCCGGGTCACATTGCCGGCATTGTCCGAAATGATTGCCGTGATCTGGTACGTTCCCGGCGTGCTGGTATCGACCGTACCCTCGTAGGTCAGGGACGGATGCGGGTCATGATCGTCGCCGTAGCCGATCAGGGAGTTCAGATCGAACGCCGCACCGGGCTTGACGCTCACACTCGAGCCTGCCAGCAGGACAGGCGGCGCATCCCCCGGAAGCGGATCCGCAGGCATCGGCGGCGTGATCGGCTCGAGGGTTGCCGGTGCTGCCGTCGTTGTGGTCGCTGCGGCAGTCGTGGTCGTCGTCGCCGCGGTCGTTGTGGTTGTCGTCGTGGGTTTTGTTGTGGCTTTCGTCGTCTGGGATGTGACAGCCGTCGTGCCGGATGCCGGCTGTGTGCCGGTTTCCGAACCGGATTCTGTCGGGGTCTGGGATGCCTGAGTACCGGTCTGCGTGACCGTCTGCGTCGTTGTCTCCGTGCCGGAGGATGCAGCCGATGCATCCGTGATCGCGACCACGCTGTCATATTCGGCGCTGTATTCCGGTGCGGAACCGCAGCCTGCCAGAAGTGCTGCGGCACAGAGTGCCAGTATCCCTATCCATGTGTGTTTCATTCTGCAAGTACCACCTGTTCTTCATCAAGTTTCGCCGCACCGCGCTGCACAGCAAGCTCAACCGCAGACGCAAATGCTGTCTCGATCGCGGGATTCATCCGCGCAAAGCCGAACAGCTTCGCGGCGGATTTCGTCAGCTCCGTGCGCGGTGCGCTGATCTGGGTGCGCAGCACGCTGAGAACGCCTGCACAAAGCTCCTCGGTGCAGATTTCCTCGATACTGCGCTTATCTGCGCCGCTCCCCTGCCGCACGCTGTCAAATGCGGACGGCTCCTGATCGGGATTCCAGTAGAACGGCATATCCCCGGTCATCGTCGATGCGGGCTCCACCGCCGTGAGCGCCTTGTCAAATGCCGCTTCCGCCTTCTGGCTGGTGCGCGTCATGCCCCATGCGTTCAGGATGCGCTTGAGCAGGAGCTTCCGGCTGATCGGCGCCTCCTGCGCGAGCACGGTGCGGATTGCCTCGGCAATATGCTTCTGCGCCATCGGGAGCAGGAAGGATTCCGGGCTGCCGATCGTGCCGAGCTCGGTCGGTTCGTAGAAAAGCTCCGCTGTTCCGGGCGTTTCCTCATGCTCGAAACGCTCTGCGGAGTAGGTCACCTGCGCGGGGGATTCGTTCACGGCAGGCGACTGTTCGGCTTCGAGCGCTGACCGGATTGCCGCTTCGATGCGGTCAAGCACGCGATCCGGGGCATCGAGCCAGTCGGGGATATGCACATGACACACCTGCCAGCCCAGTCCGCGCAGAACGGACGGCTGCGAAATGCAGCGGTCACGGACGGACGAGCTGTCGAGATTCTGCCGGCTGCCGCAAAGCAGGGCAAGCAGGAAGCGATCCGGATCCTCCGGATGCACGACTGCCGCATCGATGCGATAGCCCGAGCTGCCGACGCCGCATCTGACCGTATAGCCGCGCTCTGCCAGCGCATCTGCCAGCTCCTGTGCAAAGGCATCCGGCTCCTGTGCGGCGGTATTCGCCGCATTTGTGCCGCGGTCGGCAAACTCCAGAAATGCACGCAGCATCGCCACACCCTCGGCGCTCGTGCGTGAGAGATCGATCTGGTCGGGGCGGATAACGGAGAACACCTTCATCTCCCGCCGCGCACGCGACACGGCGACATTCAATCGCCGCCAGCCGCCGTCCTGGTTGATGGGTCCGAAATTCATCGCGACTTCACCGTTCTGGTCGGGTCCATAGCCGATGCTGAACAGGATCACGTCGCGCTCGTCGCCCTGCACATTCTCGAGATTCTTGATGAACAGCGGCTCGTACATGGCGTTTGCGATCTCCTCCAGCTTCGGATCCTGTACGAATGTCTCCGTCAGCAGATCGTCGATGAGATTCTGCTGGGCAACGCTGAAGGTCACGACGCCAAGGCTTTCCTGCCGCAGGGTTTCATCCCGCAGACGGCGCACAATCTCGGCAACAACTGCCTCTGCTTCGGCGCGGTTCTGGCGGGTCTTGCTCTTATCGTAGAAGCCCTCGACGGGGACGCGGGTGACCTTGGAGATCAAATCATCCGGCGACGGGAATGTCAGGAGCTTGCCGTCGTAGAAAGGCCGGTTGGAGAACGCGATCAGGCTCTCATGCCGCGAACGGTAATGCCACAGCAGATGGCGCGACGGCATCGACAGCGCCAGACAATCGTCCAGCACGCTCTCGAGATCCTCCTTGTCCGCATTGTCCTCATCGAAATGCTGGGACGTGAAGAATGCGGTCGGCGGGAGCTGCTTGGGGTCGCCCACGATGATGGCGTTTTCGCCGCGTGCGATCGCACCGACTGCTTCGCTCGTGGGAAGCTGAGACGCCTCGTCAAAAATGACCAGATCGAACTTCGGGAAGGACGGGTCGATATACTGCGCCACGGAGATCGGGCTCATCAGCATGCACGGGCACATCCGGTGCAAAAGCTGCGGGATGCTCTCAAACAGCTTGCGGATGGACTGGCTGCGTCCGCCGGATTTGATCGCTCTTTGCAGGATCGAAATCTCGGAATTGCCCTTGAGTCCCTCGCCGGGGGCGGGGATCTTTGCGGACAGCCGTGCGATCAGCTCCTGCACGGTCAGGGCGGCGAATCTGTCCGCTGCATTGCGGTATTCGTCCATGCGCACGTCAAGCTGGGTACCGGTCAGGCTGCCAAGCTCGGGATGATCCGAAAGACACCGGCGAATCACAGCATTGGCTGCTGCCGCACGGTAGGCATCCGTGAGCTGGAGGGCGGTGAGCGCTCCGCTCCGGTAGGCATCGGAGATCGGCTGCATGCCGCGCTTTTCGAGCTCCTGCAAGAGTGATTCGAGGGCGGAGCGTTCGCGGAGATGCGTCATGCCCCGCATCCATCCCTCCGCTTCCTCCTGCATCGACGCGAACCAGTCGGCAGCGTCTGCGGCGGTGCTCGTGTCGATCCGGAAGGTAGTCTCGAGCGTATGCAGGGTCTTGTCAAACGCCTTCTGTGATGCAAGTGCTGCGCCGAGACATCCGGATGCCGGGTGCTGCAGCGCCTCGGCAACGCCAGGATCGTGCAGGGATGCAAGCTGCTTGCGGAGTGTGATCGTCCCGGCACGGCAGGCATCCAGCTTGTCAAA
>ONEQ01000110.1 GCA_900316885.1 uncultured Eubacteriales bacterium
GGAGGATTCTGCCCACGCCAGAAAAGACAATTCTCCGCTTAATATGAATATTCTCCGTAAAATGGCTCTTTCTCTTCTGAATCAAGCAAAATATGGTCGCCTTAGTAAAAATAAGATGAGATTTAAAGCCGCCCTTGATCCTGATGTCCTTTTGAATATTCTTCTTGCTCATGGAAAGTAAATGCTGTTGCCCTGCGTGATCCTTTCTTTTTTCGCTGCCGGGGCAGCTTATGAGACTATTATAGCACATCGGAACACCGCGCGGGGGAGAATTACAAAATTGTAATTGCAGAATGCAAAAGGATCCCCCTCTCCGCATCGAAACGGAAAGGGGGATCCTGTTCAAAGCAAAAGCATTTTCAAGACGGCTGATCCGCCCCGCTGTCGATCAGCTTCAGCGCCTCAGCTACCGGCTTGTCCCAGGCTGCCCTGTATTCGAGCTTTCCGGCGTTCTCGCCGATCTCCGGGTCGGCGGTCATTTTGTCAGCCAGTGTATTGTTTTCCCATGTGTTCGGGCAGTAGATGTCCGGGCGGACACCGACGTAGTTATCATCCGGGTTTTGTTCCGAAATACCGGGCGTAAAGGTGAATGCGAACTTGCTTTCCGGGAGATAATAGGACAGCGGATTGCCTGTCAGACCCTCGCCGCCGGTGTTCTCGCCGAGGAGGGTCACATTGTCCTCGGCAGCGGCGATGTTCGCAAAGATATCGCCGGATGAAAAAGTCACGCCGGAGATCAGGACATAGATGTGATAGTGCTTCGCGGCGTCTCCCGGTGCCGTGAAGTCCTCCGAATAGCGCACCTGTTCGCCCAGATCTTCTTTCTTGATGCCGCACAGTCCAAGGTAGAACGTGTTATCCAGAAAGAGCTTTGTGATGTCGGTCTTCGGGAATCTGGAATAGCAGACAAAACCGGTCTCCTTGTCAAAAAGCGCCCTGCACAGCCCCTTTGTGGCAAAATCCGCAGATCCGCCGCCGTTATTGCGGATATCCAGGATGATGTTCTCGGCATCTGCTTCCGCCAGCGCGGCTGTCAGATCCTCATAGAACTGATCTGACTGCGTACCATCGCAGCTGTTGTTCCGGACAAAGACCAGCTTCCGGCTGCTGTCCGTCTCGATGGTGTAGCACTTTCTGACACCCTCCGCACTGTCGGAGGATCCTGCGCTTTCCTCCTGCGGATAGACGCTGTTCCGGTACTGCACAGCATAGTTGTATTCCGCAGAATTGTAAAGCGTCTTATGGAGGATGCTGCCGTCCGGCATTTCGATCTCCGCATCATACGGCTTTCCGATGCTGTCATTGAAGATCAGGTTGACGACTCTGACGCAGTCAAGCTCCGCATCATACGCCCAGGGGTGGACGGTATCCAGCTCACGGAGCGCGGTGCGGATGGGCTCACCGTTCAGACTCAGCAGTCTGCCGCCGGCAAGACCCTCGATCTGCTCATTGCCGAAGCTGTGATCGAGAAAGACATAATCGCCGCCGTAGTTGCGCACGACAGCGCTTTTCTGCGTATAGGAGAACATCCTGTCGCGGAACTGCTCCCAGTAAGCGTAATTCACCTCTCGGACACCGTCGAAGGCGCACTCCCATCCCAACGGAAAACCCTGTGAGAAGGACATATCATCCGTCGGCGGGAACACGCTGCCGTGCAGACCGGGCAGCTTTGCCATGAACGAGCACATGACCACGCCGAATTCGTATGCATCCTTGCAGTTTTCGATGCGCGTCCGGTAGGTCTGGTAGAGTGCATCATAATCGAGCTGCAGGTATCGTTCCGCCTGCTCCCGCACCAGAGAATCCGTGCAGCAGTTCTGATAGAGATAATCGAAGTCTGCGAGCATCTGCTCCTGGGTCAGGGTCTGCTCCGTGTACGTCAGTTTCTCCGCATCCTTCTCCAGCAGCCCGGTACCCAGGACTGCTCTCCCGAGGCTGTAGATCGGTCGGTGAAACAGCAGGAGGAAAGCAAGCAGAAGGATCAGCAGGACGCGCAGGGTCCATCGGATGGTATAATAGAGTTTTCCGTGTTTTTTCGGGATCGCGCTCATGAGAACACCTCTTTCAGTTTTTGGCACCTCTGAAACTTTGTTCCAGAGGTGCCGTGTGCATTTTCAGTTTTACAGTTTTTATTCCGCATCGTTCCTGCGGCGGGAAGCGCGGTGCATCAGCCAGAAGCCCGCAGCAGCCATAGCCGCTGCAGCGCCGGCTGCTGCCGCTGTGCGCCCGGAGGTGACACCGGTCTGCGGGAGATCCACTTCCCCGCCCTGTGCATTGGTGCCGATACCCGTCTTGACATCCAGCGTGTAGGTGTCGAGCAGGATGCCGTCGGCATCTTTCAGCGTCACCGTGACGATGCCGTCCTGGATGACGGTCTCCGGATAGACTGCGATGCCGTTCTTCTTCTCGTAGTCGATCTTCGCCATCTCTGCAAAACGCTCCGGCGAAGCGTAGTCCGGCTGGTATTTCGGCGCAAGCTCCGTGCGCTGCACCCTGCCGTCACGGGCACGGATGAGCTCATAGGCATAGCTGCCGTTCTCGCGGGTGATCAGGCTGAAATTGCCGTCAGAGCTGCCGCGCTTCTCCGACAGATAGCCGGAATTCGCGTAGGTGAAATGCAGTGTCTGCGTGTCAGTACTCTTGTCTGCAAAGCGCAGGGTGCTGCAGAGCGTATCGCCGTCCTTGAGCAGCATCTCTGTTTCGGCACGGGAATGATCATGACCGAACAGGTACATGATGTCCATGTGATAATTCTCCGCATAGCGGTTGATGAGCTCCGCCATTTCATAGGACTGGTCGATGTTGTACAGCGCATCGCCTGCCCACTCTGCGACCGGCTGTCTGCCGGGATCCAGGGACTCCGGCTGCTTTCCCAGAACATGAAGTCCGGAATGCGCCGTGATCAGAACCAGCTCCCCATTGTAGTGCTCTGCGGTCTCCTGCAGGAACTGCTCCATATCCGCCAGAGCCGCTTCATAGCTGTAAGCTGTCCCTTCCTCTGTCTGCTTGACAGCGGCATCGAAATTCATGCCGTAGACCACGATCTTGTTCGCTTTCTGGCTGTTCGTTCCGTTCGTCATGACAGCCTCCGAACCGCTGCGGAAGATCACACCGCCGTTTGCAGGCAGATCCGCAGCCGCGCCGAGACCTGCCTCTGCGGTCATCTTTGCGACTGCCGCAGCATCGTCGTGATTGCCCTGTACATAGAGCGTATCCAGACCGCCGAGAACAGCAAGCATCTGCTGATAGTTCTTGCTGTATGTCGTATCGAAATCAGGCTGTCTCGCGGAATCGAGATCGCCGTTGAAGATCACGAGCGACGGGATATAGCCGTTCTTCTGCGCCATCACCTGTTCGATCGCATCGCCGACGCGGGAGAACTGCTCATGGATGTCCGAGAACATCATCACAGAATCCGGGATCACGCCCTTGGCGATCACAAAGCTCGCAGGGGCAGACATTTCACGGTAGTGGATGCCGTTTTCATCATGTCCCTCCACCAGACAGCTCACACGGTGAACGCCCGCAGGAAGTCCGGTCAGGGTCTCTGCTGTGAAGTGCTTGTCACCGCCCGGCTGTTCCTCACCGTCGGTGTACCAATGGATCTCATCGACCATGATATCTGAAGTTTCTACCGTGAATGCAGGAGCGGCATAACCGCTGTTTTCCAGGACATAGCTTTCGGCATGGGGCTGCGCTGTGATGCAGTGCGCCAGTGTTGCACCGTTGGAATAGATCTGTACCTCCGATGCCTCGCGGGGGTTATTGGTAAAGCCCAGGGGCTGCTCTGCATTCTCATCATATCTGAGAAACGCGCCCTCACCGTTGACCGCGCATACCAGAAGCGAACCGTCATGGATCCACAGCTTCGCGCCGCGCGGGAACAGGGATTCGTCAGTCGAAAGCTGATCACCGCTGCGGACGAGCGTATACGATCCGCACGAAAGTCCCATATACGGCGCAGAGGTCTTTTTGTCCGGGCTGCTGAAATGCTTCCAGACAAAGCCGCCCTCCTCACCGTCGGTGACGGTCAGCAGACCCTGCGTGCCATCGGGCTTTCTGACTGCGATCAGATAGTCCCGTCCGACCTCGAATTCCTTGACCTTGTACCACTTCTGCCCGTCATCAGTGGTCACGACACCGTCTTCATCCTTTGCATCCTGCAGGGAAAAGATCGGCGCTGTCTGAACGGCGGGTGTTTCTGCGGCATCGTCCTGTGTCTGTACAGCGGCAGGGATCTCCTCCTCTGCGAATGCCGGGAGCGGCATACAGATGCTGCACATCGCGGTCAAAGCGGTCAGAACGGCAGACATTTTCTTCATTTTCAAGTTACATACCTCCGAGTGAAATCGCATTCAGGCAATTTCAGTGATTGTTGTTCCCGGAACTGTTGTTCCGGATGCGGCGTTCTGATGCAGCCCCGTCCCGATGAAAATACGATGCTTCAGAGACGGAGAGAATCCTTCAGAAACCGCCAGTATCTATTATAACACACTACTCTGCAAATTTCAAGATTCTTTCTGAAAATTTGTATGATTTCACTATAAAAATGATAGTCCACATATCATTCCATGCGCTCTGACAGACGATCCCCCGCAGGATGCCGGATCCTGCGGGGGATGCTACTATGTTTCGTTGTGTTATGCTTTATCCAGCGTGAGCTTTCGTTTCAGCAGCGCCAGATCATAGATATCCGTGACGCCGTCTCCGTTGAGATCGTACTCGCGTCTGCCGCCGGATGCACCGGAACCCAGCAGGAACCGCTGCATGGAGACAACATCCCGCACCTCGTAGGCATCCGGGTCATAGATCTCGAAGGGAATATTGTTAGCTTCGGCGTATTGCTGCGCCGTCGAGTTCTTATATCCGCAGATAGTGAAATCATAAACGATCGTCGGATGCAGTTGATCATCAGGCACAGGATCATTCGTCATGACAGGATCTGCGGTGTAACCCGCCGCAACGTCCGGGACAGGACAGTCGTAGGTTTCCGGGTAAATGACCTCCTTGCAGATCACAGTTCTTTCTCTGAAGAAGTCGCATTCCGGGTTCAGGATGGTCACATATTTCAGATCCTTGCACTCATAAAGCGCACCGCTTTCGATGGTTTTGACCGATGCCGGGACGGTCAGCTCCGTGATGGCGCTCTTCTCAAATACACCCTGCGAAAGCACTTCCAGCGACTTCGGCAGCGTGATGCTCCGGAGGTTTTCACAGCGGCTGAATGTCTGCGCACCGATCTCGACGATCGTCTCCGGGAGCTCGATGATCCGGATGCCGCTCTGTGCGAAAGGCATGGGGGGCGATGGTGCGGAGCGATTCCGGCAGCGTGACTTCCGTCAGACCCTTGTAGTCGTCCGGCGCACTGAACGCATAGGTGCCGAGCGTTTCCGTTCCCTCCGGAACGCTATATGTCCCGGTCTTTCCAAGCGGATAGACTTTCAGCGTACTCCCCTCGGCATCGAACAGCACGCCGTCCTTTGAGGTATAGTACTGCTGATCCTCAGCGACAAGGATCTCTTTCAGGCTGGTGCTGCACAGTGCGCCGGTCACGATATCCCTGATCGGGATGTCCTGGAACGAAGCCGGGATCGTGACGCTCTCGGCATTCTGTTCCACGCCGGGGATGGCAGCGTACTTTGTGCCGTATCCATAAGGCGTGTAGATCGTGATGATCAGCCCATCCTGCCGGAATTCTTCCTCCATCGGGGGCAGCGTTTCTGCGACTGTTGCAGGCAGCGGTTCATCAGTCAGCGGTGCATCGGATATCTCCTCTGCGAGGACGGGCAGCGTGCTGCAGCTCATCAGCAGCGCCATCGCAGTCAGTAATGCAGTGATATTTCGTTTCATGGTCTTAGCTCCTTTCATAAAAGCGGAGTATAGGATCAGATCACGGGGTATCTCAAAAGCTTTCACCTTACTCTATACAATCGGAGCGAAGACGGAAAGTGTAGCAGAAAAAATAAAAAATTTTTTCTGCCTCATCCACGCATAACAAAGATCCGCGCATCACGGTCTTACAGTGATGCGCGGATCTGGATCAGGTCACTTGATCAGTCCCAGAAAATTCTTGGACGGGCTGGAATAATTGTTGTTGGGATCATCGTTGAAGCTCTGGTATGCTTGCGGGAACACCAGACCCCATTCGTTGAAGTTCTGAACTGCCTCGTTGATGATGGCGGTGCTTTCCTCCTCATTGATCACCGTGTGTACCAGGATCGTCTTTTCCGGAAGCACTGCATTCTCACAGCCCATATCTTTCAGGACATCCTCCAGGGATCGATTCTGTTCGATTGAATGCTTGACACTGCTGAACTGGAACCATCCGTAATCATTGAAGTTGAAAAACTCCTTTTTGAAGCTGCTGTGAGAGGAATTTTCCTTGGCAAGCTCCATGTAATCCACGCCGTTCTGCGTGTTCTCGCCGACATGATCGACGGCATATGTGACGATGTCATACAGTTCTTCCATCTTTTCGGGTTCCCCATAATAGTTCCAGTAGGCAACCGCAAAATCGTTGACGAGCTGTTCCTCTTCCGCAATGGGGAGATCCGTTCCGTGATTGTACCGCAGCAGTCCGTGTCCCAGCTCATGGATGACATTATAGTACTGGAAATACAGCCGGAATCGCTCCTCGGTGTTCTCCTCGCCCATCGCTGCCTTGACATTGCCGGTATTTTCCGCATCCCATTCTGTCCATCTGGCTGTGGTGACAGCGTACATATCGGGAGAAAATGCAAATGCCAGAACGCCCGACACCGGTACGACTGCCAGCAGTACGACAATGGCTGCGATGATCACGCCGAGTTTCGGCTTTGTCGATCCGGTCTTTGCTGCTTTGTTCTTCGTTGCCATTACTTTCTGCTCTCCTTTCTGATCTCGATGACGGCATCCTCCTGCTTGTCAGACTTCTCGTTCTTCAGACTGCTGGAGAACATGGCAAAGCAGCAGAGCATAAACAGCATATTGATCATCGTGTTCCGGGAGCTTTCCACATCCTGCTCCACCAGGCTGATGATCAGGTTCACGCAGTTGATGACGATCGCGACTACGGCAATGACACGGAACGCCTTGGTCGCTTCTACTCTTTTTTTCATGATATCCACTCCTTTTCTGCTCCGGTGCTTTTCTGTCCGGGGCACCTTTGATGGTATCAGTATAGCACAGTTTTCCGTCAAACGGGGGATCCTGTCGTAAACGGTACGGATCCTGTCGTAAACTGCAAACACTCCACTTGCTTTTTGCCGGAAAACATGGTATACTTTGTATAGCAACTGAAAAAGGGGGCTTTTTATGCGAATCGCGATCTGTGATGACGAACCGCAGTTTCTCAATGACTTTTGCCGCATCACGGGCAGGCTGTACCAGAGTCTGGATATCCTGA
>ONEQ01000073.1 GCA_900316885.1 uncultured Eubacteriales bacterium
GGATCTGAAAAAGCTGATCGTCGAGCTGATGAAGACCATCTGCGATCTGGCGGAGAAGCACACCGAGACGATCATGCCGGGCTACACCCATCTCCAGCGTGCCCAGCCCATCACCTTCGCACACCATCTGCTCGCTTATGCGCAGATGCTCAAACGCGATTACGAGCGCCTGAACGATGCCGTAGACCGCATGAACGAATGCCCGCTCGGCAGCGGCGCTCTTGCCGGTACGACCTACCCGATCGACCGCGAAATGACCGCAGAGCTGCTCGGCTTCCGTCAGCCGGTGGCAAATTCCCTCGACGGCGTATCCGACCGCGATTTCTGTGTGGAGCTCGGCTGTGCGCTGTCACTGATTATGACGCATCTGAGCCGTTTCTCGGAGGAGATCATCCTCTGGTGCTCGTGGGAATTCAAGTTCATCGAGCTGGATGATGCCTATGCAACGGGCTCCTCGATTATGCCGCAGAAGAAGAACCCGGATGTCACCGAGCTCATCCGCGGCAAGACCGGCAGAGTCAACGGCGACCTCGTGACGCTCCTGTCCATGCTCAAGGGTCTGCCCCTTGCGTACAACAAGGATATGCAGGAGGATAAGGAAGCCATTTTCGATGCCATCGACAATACTGAGCTTTGCCTGAAGACCTTCATCCCGATGCTGGCAACCATGCGGGTGATCCCGGAAAACATGAGAGCCGCCGCAGCAAAGGGCTTCATCAACGCAACCGACTGTGCGGATTACCTTGTGAAAAAGGGCATGCCGTTCCGCGATGCGTACAAGATCACCGGCACGCTGGTGGCACGCTGTATCGCAGAGGGTCTGACGCTCGAAACGCTCCCGCTGGAGACGTACCGCGAGATGACAGACCTGTTCACAGAGGATGTCTACGAGGCGATCAGCCTCGAAACCTGCGTAAAGGGACGCTCCTCCTACGGCGGACCGTCGCCGGAGGCTGTGCAGAAGCAGCTTGCCGGTTTGCGTGAGGTATTGCAGAGCTACAGCAAATCATGAGAAAAAGACAAATCAAGTTTATTCTGGCGCTGAGTGCGCTGAGCGTGTTCATATGGCTCATCGGTGAGCTGGTGATCGCTGAGGTGTTCAACAATTATTACGTTTCCCTCGGCTGGGGCATCTTCTGTCTGGTTGCGTGCTGCGCATACAGTCTCTGGAAATGCCCGCATGAGCCCTACGATGACAACAATGAGGAGGAGGACAAATAGCATGTCCGTAAAGGTGTATGTAGACGGTCAGGCAGGTACCACCGGTCTGAAGATCATCGACCGTCTGAACGGAAGAAACGATATTGAGCTGCTGAAAATTGCCGACGAGGATCGGCATAACAATGAGGCGCGGCGCGAAATGATGGCGCAGGCGGATTTCACCTTCCTGTGTCTGCCGGATGCGGCATCCATCGAGGCTGTGGAGCTTGCCAAGGGCACGAATACCCGTATTCTGGATGCGTCCACCGCACACCGGACGAATCCCGACTGGGCATACGGCTTCCCGGAGCTGAGTCCTGCGTTCCGCGAAAAGATCGTCAATTCCGACCGTACCGCCGTTCCGGGCTGCTATGCAAGCGGCTTCCTCTCGATGCTGTACCCGATGGTACATTCCGGTCTCCTGCCGGCAGATTTCCCGGTGTTCGCCTATGCGACAAGCGGCTACAGCGGTGCGGGCAAGAATGCGATTGCGGTCTATGAGGGCGCCGAGAAGCCGGAGGAATTCAATTCCCCCCGCCAGTATGCACTCTCCCAGCATCACAAGCATCTGCCGGAAATGCAGCTCTTTGCAGGGCTGACCTATCCGCCGATGTTCAACCCGATTGTGTGCGATTATTTCAGCGGCATGGTCGTTTCCGTGCCGATCCAGACCAGAATGCTGGACAAGAAGATCACGCTTGCCGAGGTCAACGGCATGTTCCGCGAGCACTACGCAGGCGCGAAGCTCGTACAGGTGAACCCCCTCATGACCGATGAGGAGCAGGGAAAATTCTTCCTTGCATCGAACACCCTCTCCGGTCAGAACAAGCTGGAGATCTTCACCTTCGGCAATGACGAGCAGATTCTGCTCTGCGCGAGACTTGACAATCTCGGCAAGGGCGCGTCGGGCGCGGCTGTACAGTGCCTGAATATCATGATGGGCATCGACGAAACCACCGGATTGCTGTAAAAGAGGTAATGGATTTATGAAGAAAAAGGATTTCAAGGGTATTCCCTTTGTAGAAGGCGGCGTCTGCGCAGCGAAGGGCTTCAAGGCAAACGGTATTCACTGCGGCATCAAGAAGAACGGCGACCCGAACAAGAATGATCTTGCCATGATCTGTGCAGACAAGCCCTGCACGGCAGCGGCAATGTATACGACCAACAAGGTGCAGGGTGCGCCGATTGCCGTCACGAAGCGCCACATCGCAGACGGCTATGCACAGGCAGTCATCGTCAATTCCGTGAATGCCAACACCTGCAACGCCGACGGCGAGGAGAAGGCAGAGGCAATGTGCGAGGCTGCGGCAAATGCGCTGGGTCTGAAGCCGGAGGACATCATCGTGGCATCGACCGGTGTCATCGGTCAGCCTCTCCCGATCGAGCCGATCGCAGCCGGTGTGCCGAGACTTGCCGAGGGTCTGTCCGAGACGGGCAACACCGCGGCAGTCAATGCGATCATGACGACCGATACCGTGCCGAAGGAGGTTGCGGTGGAGTTCGAGATCGGCGGCAGAAAGTGCCGTCTGGGCGGTATGCTCAAGGGCAGCGGCATGATCCATCCGAACATGGCAACGACCCTGACCTTCCTGACGACTGACTGCGATATTGATGCAGCGCTCCTCAAGGAGGCACTGCGCGAGGTGGTATTCCTGACGCTCAACCGCGTGAGCGTGGACGGCGATACCTCCACGAATGACATGGTCTGCATCCTGGCAAACGGCGATGCGGAGAATCCGAAGATCAGCGCAGAGAACGAGGATTACGACATGTTCAAGGATGCGCTGTACACCGTGCTCATGAATCTGGCACGCATGATGGCACGTGACGGCGAGGGAGCGACAAAGCTCATCGAGTGCCTGTGCGACGGCGCCGCAGATGACAGAACCGCAGAGATCGTGGCAAAGTCTGTTATCACGTCGAGCCTGTTCAAGGCAGCGATTTTCGGTGAGGATGCCAACTGGGGCAGAATCCTCTGTGCGGTCGGCTATGCGCCGGTCGATTTCGACATCCATCAGGTCTATGTGACCCTCGGCTCCGACAAGGGTGTGATCCTCGTCTGCGAGGACGGCGCCGGCGTGGAGTTCTCCGAGGAGGAGGCAAAGGAGATTCTCTCCGAGGAGGAGATCCGCGTGCATGTCACCATCGGCAAGGGCGACGGTGTCGCTGTTGCATGGGGCTGCGACCTGACATATGATTATGTAAGAATCAACGGAGACTACCGTTCCTGACGGCGTGACGAAAAAGCGAGGAGTGAACACCCATGGAGAAAATTGCAAATGATGTAAGAGCCCGCGTCCTGAACGATGCGCTGCCTTACATCCAGAAATATCATGATAAGATCGTCGTTGTGAAATACGGCGGCAACGCCATGACCAACGAGGAGCTCAAGCAGGCGGTCATGAGCGATATTGTGCTCCTGACGCTGGTCGGCATCAAGGTCGTGCTCGTACACGGCGGCGGCCCGGAGATCAGTGATATGCTGAAAAAGCTCAGCATCGAGAGCAAATTCATCGGCGGTCTGCGCTATACGGATGCAGCGACAGTCGATGTGGTCAAGATGGTGCTCGCGGGCAAGGTCAACAAGGAGCTCGTTGCCCATCTCGGACAGAAGGGCGGCACGGCAGTCGGTCTGTGCGGACTCGATGAGCAGATGCTCACCGCAGAGCGTGCCTACGGTCCGAACGGCGAGGATCTCGGCTTTGTCGGCAACGTCGTCAAGGTCAACCCCAAGCCCATCAAGGATGCGCTGAACAACGGCGTAATCCCGGTCATTGCCACCGTCGCCAGCGACGAGAACGGGCAGACCTATAACGTGAATGCAGATACCGCCGCCTCCCAGATCGCATCGGCGCTGGGCGCGGAGAATCTGATTCTCCTGACAGACATCGCAGGTCTCCTGCGTGACAAGGACGATCCGTCCACACTGATCCAGGAGGTCAACGTCAGTGAGGTGCCGTTCATGAAGAAGCGCGGCATCATCTCCGGCGGCATGATCCCCAAGATCGACTGCTGCGTCGAGGCAGTCCGACGCGGCGTCAAGAAGACTGTCATCATCGACGGCAGAGTGCCGCATTCCATCCTCATCGAGATCCTGTCCAATGAGGGCATCGGCACGATGTTCCGGTAATGCAGCTATTGCTTTGGCTGCCGGTTCTGATCGCGGCTTGCTGCATTGCGGCAGCGTTTGTCCCGGTCAGAAAGGGCAGAATCTCCCATCCCGCATACACGGTGGGGACTGTGGTCGGGAGCCGCAGTCAGAAGGTGTGGCGAAACCGCAGCGAAACGGACAGTCTCGCGCCTGTGATCCGCTATCAGACGGAAAACGGGGAAATCACCGCGGCAAGCCGGTACTATCTCCCGGAATGGCAGTACCGCAGGCGCATCGGCGACCGCGTGAAGATCTGCTACGACCGCACACAGCCGGATGTGTTCTGTCTGTGCGACGAGGGCAGCGCATGGCGCAAAACAGCGCTCCTGACATTTGGCATCGGGACGCTGGCAGCTTATGGAGTATTGTGGGGACAGTACGGGAATTTTTGAGATATCCCCAGTAACAAAAGTAAGGAGCAGAGGGTACAATGATGAATACCATTGAACAGACAAATGCCCATATCATGCAGACCTACGGGCGCAGTGATGTGGTACTGGATAACGGCACGGGTGCTACGATCCATGATGCCGGCGGCAAGACTTTTATCGACTTCGGAAGCGGCATCGGCACGGCTTCCCTCGGCTACTGCAACCAGGCGTGGGCAGATGCCGTATGCGAGCAGGTACGCAAGATTCAGCACACCTCGAATCTGTTCTACCACGAGCCGCAGGCAAAGCTTGCCGAGAAACTCTGCGCTATGACCGGCTATGAGAAGATGTTCTTCGGCAACAGCGGCGCGGAGGCAAACGAGTGCGCGATCAAGCTGGCAAGAAAGTACAGCTTTGACAAATACGGTAAGGGACGCGCGACCATCATCACGCTGGTCAACTCCTTCCACGGCAGAACGATTGCAACGCTTTCTGCAACGGGACAGGATGTGTTCCACAACTACTTCTTCCCGTTCGTCGGTGATTTCCGCTATGCCAAGGCGAATGACATCGCGGATCTGCACGAAAAGCTCGATGATACCGTGTGCGCGATCATGATCGAGTACGTGCAGGGCGAGGGCGGCGTCATGGCGCTGGAGCAGGGCTTCGTGGATGAGATCCGCAGGATCTGCGACGAGAAGGACATTCTCATGATTGCCGATGAGGTGCAGACCGGCATCGGCAGAACCGGCAAGCTGCTGGCGGGCGAGCATTACGGCGTTCAGGCGGATGTGACCACCTGTGCCAAGGGCATCGGCGGCGGACTGCCGATCGGTGTATGCCTTGCCAACAAGAAGTGTGCGGATGTGCTCGTCAAGGGCACACACGGCTCCACCTTCGGCGGCAATCCGGTGGTATGCGCAGGCGCAGTCAAGGTGCTGGAAATTCTGGATACGCCGGGCGTGATGGAGGACATCGCGAAGAAGGCGGAATGGATCCGTGCCGAGCTTGCAAAATGCAGTGAGGTCGAGGCGGTGACAGGACTGGGCTTCATGATCGGCATTACACTGAAAACGAAGAAGGCTCCGGATGTGCTCAAGGCGTGTCTGGATCAGGGGCTGCTGGTGCTGACAGCGAAGGACAGAGTAAGACTCCTCCCGCCGCTGACCATCACACAGGCTGAACTGGAGGAAGGAACAAAGATCCTGAAAGAGGTATTGGAGGCGTAAGCTATGGCGATGGACCTTGTCGTTATTCCCAAGGGCGCAGGGAAGTATGATGTGACGGACACAAAGGAACGAATCATCTACACCGTATCCAAAAAGAAACGCCTGATAGGAAATCCTCTGACAACACTGCACGATGCAAGCGGATATGCGCTCTACCGCTTAATTCGGACGGAATCAGGAAAGAAGCCGGCGTTTACGATCATGTTCAACGAAAAGCCGTTCATGCTGGTGAAGTGTGAGTCTCTGTTCGTAGACCCCACCATCACCTTCAACGGCGGCAGTTATGCCTTTGAGCTCAAGGGCAAGAACTCCAGGGAAATGAAGCTCTACTCCCATGGAACCGAGATCGGCACGTTGATCACAGAGAAACAGGCGAATGATGAGCCGAAGTATACCATGTCGATCGAGAACAAGTATTTTGACGATTTTTTTCCGCTGTTTGCAGTCATTGCTGACAAGTGCTTCAGCGGCAACAACAAGTAATACGGAGGAAAAAGAATGAAGCATTTACTGAAGATGCTGGATCTGAGCCAGCAGGAGATTCTCGAGATCCTGGATCTCGCTGATAAGCTGAAGTACCAGACCAAGCACGGCATCCCGCACCCGATTCTGCAGGGCAAGACCCTCGGCATGATTTTCCAGAAGGCATCCACCAGAACCCGTGTTTCCTTTGAGACCGGCATGTACCAGCTCGGCGGCTATCCGCTGTTCCTGTCTGCGAATGATCTCCAGATCGGCAGAGGCGAGCCGGTGCAGGATACTGCCCGCGTTCTGTCCCGCTACCTCGACGGCATCATGATCCGTACCTTCGCACAGAAGGAGGTTGAGGATCTGGCGGAATTCGGCTCGATCCCGATCATCAACGGTCTGACGGACTTCTGCCACCCGTGTCAGGTGCTGGCAGACCTGCTGACCATCCGCGAGTACAAGGACACGTTCGACGGTCTGAAAATGTGCTACATCGGCGACGGCAACAACATGGCAAACTCCCTCATTGTCGGCGGTCTGAAGGTCGGCATGGAGGTTTCCGTGGCTTGCCCGGATGATTATCAGCCGGATGCCAAGGTCATGGAGTTCACCAAGGGCTATGACTGCTTCTCCATCACCAACAGCCCGGTCAAGGCTGCGGAGAATGCGGATGTGATCCTGACGGATGTATGGTCGTCCATGGGCATGGAAGCCGAGATCGAGAAGCGCAAGATCGCTTTCGCAGGCTATCAGGTCAACGACGAGATCATGGCAGCCGCACATGCAGATGCAATGGTAATGCACTGTCTGCCCGCGCACCGCGGCGAGGAGATCACCGAGAAGGTATTCGAGGCACATGCAGCCGAGATCTTCGACGAGGCAGAGAACCGTCTGCACGCACAGAAGGCGGTTATGGTCAAGCTGATGATGCCGGAGCAGGCGTAAGGAATGTAACAAAGAAGACAGCGGCGAACCTTCGCCGCTGTTTTTGGAAATGAGGGGTGTATGTGATGAGAAGAACATGGATAGTGAGCACGCTGGCAGTTGGCTTGCTGCTGACAGGATGCGGACAGAAACCGGTGGAGAAGCGCCCTGCGGCAGAATGCAAGCCGCTAGCGGAGTACGAGACCTATGACACGATCACGGTCACCTCTCTTGATGACGTGCCGCAGGATTGCACGTCGCTGCTGCTGACAGTATCGGACCCGGCGCAGGTGACAGCGTATGCCTATACAGACGAGGATATGCTCTACTATAACTATGAGCTTGAGATCCAGTACAATTTCCCGGAGACGGACTGCTTTGCCTATATCGTAGCCGTCCCGGAGGCAGAGAGCGGGCAGACCCTCGAGGCAGCCGCACAGCGCCCTCTGAAGCGCCTGGGGCTTGAGGGCTACACCATGGACAGTATGGATGCCCTGAGCCAGATGCAGGGCCTGGAGACGCTCTGGATGAGCTCGTGCAGCGTCAGGACGAATTTCACCGGCAGCTTTCCGGCGCTGACCGACCTCTGGTGCAACTGCTGCGCATTGGGAAAGTTCGGTGATCTGGAAAAGGTCACGACGCTCCAGCGGCTTTCGCTTCGGAATACCGACCTGAAAACCGTCAAGGGCATCGAAAATCTGACCAGTCTCTCCAAACTGGATCTGTCCGGCACCTCGCTCCGAAAGCTGGCGCCGCTGCGGACACTAACGCAGCTGACGGCACTGAATCTGAGCGAAATGAGTTCGTTCGATCATCTGGTTTCCCCGGACATCCGCCTGCTGGAGGGTATGACCAACCTGAAAACACTGGGACTCAACGGCAGCCGGTATGGTTTGAAGCATACGGAGTATCTGCAAAATCTGACAGCGCTTGAAAACCTGGGCGCCGTGAATTGCGGCATTGACAGCCTGGAGCCGCTGCTGCCGCTCTCTGAGATACGCGTGCTGGATCTCCGTGCAAACAAGATTGCCGATCTCACGCCCCTGACGAATATGCAGAAGCTGGAGACGCTCAAGCTGCATAACAATCAGCTCGGCAGCATCGGTGAGGTGAAGGATCTGCCGCATCTGCGGACGCTATGGGTCGGCGGAAATGACATCATCGATCTGTCACCGATGAAGGGGCTGACAGAGCTGGAGGACGTGTCCGTCATGCTCTGCGCCAATCTGACGGATATAGGGCCGCTGCGGGGGAAGAATAGCATCCGAAGTCTGGATATTGAGGGAACGGATATTAAAAATACGGATACGCTCGCCACGCTGAAGCACCTGGAGCAGTTGGAAATGGCGGGGACACAGATCAGTGATCTCTCATTTGCTGAGGGGCTGACAAATCTGAAAAGACTGGACATTGCAAGCACCAAAACACAGGATATCAGTCCGCTGCTGGGCTTGCCGAGCCTGGAGTCACTGGATCTGAGCAATACGCAGATCCGGGAGATTACGGGCATAGAACGGCTCCAGAAGCTGCGTGAGCTAAAGCTGAGCAGTACGAATGTGGAGAGCATTGAGGAGCTGTGGAAAATCAGGACGCTGCGGGAAGTGAATCTGGAAAACTGCCGAAAATTGGAGAAGGAAGACATCAGGCGCTTCAAGGAGGACGTGGAAAAGCGCGGCGGGTCGTGTGAGATCTCGGAGAATTGGTGACGAAAAGCACAAGAAAGCGGCATGACACATCTCAAAATTGCCGTTTTCCACAAACAGGTTTTATCTTGAAAAAAACTGTTGACAAACAGCGAAACGTGTGATATAATAATAAAGCTGTCGGACGAGAGAGCGAAGCTCGAAGGTCTGGAAAGCACGCAACTTTGGGAAAACTGAATAGTCTGAAATGTTTTGAGAAGAGT
>ONEQ01000116.1 GCA_900316885.1 uncultured Eubacteriales bacterium
CTTCCAGTCCCTGGTTCCCTGAGGGCGCGAACTTCGAGTAGATCTCGCCGGAAATGGTCACGCGCCGTTTCGGCATTCCGGATCTCCGGACCGGAAGTGCACGGTAAGACTGCAGGATCCTCCGGACCAGGAACATGGGCAGGGGGACCAGGCGGCCACGTTCCAGCGGCTCACCAGTCTCGACGGTATAGGCGGAATTGTCATCGATGACTCTGCTACCGCTTTCGCCAGTGATAGTGATCGGATCGGCAAAGTAGTCTCCTTTCGGCGCGCCCTGCGCGGCGTCGTATGTATAGGTCTCGGAAATGGCGGCGCTCGGATTCATGCCGTTTCTCCAGGCCTTCGCCGTGATCACCGCATCATCCGAAAGAATGATGGGATCTGTATAAACCGTACTCGTCTCGGTCGGCTCCGTTGTTTCTGTCACATCGGCTGCCGGCTGCACGAATACCGCATAGTTCACGCACATATAGGACTGTCCGTTCGTGCCGAGAAGCACCTTGTCATCCTTCTTGAAGCTGCACTGGTAGAGATCAAACGTCACATCATTGGAGGAAACGACCGTCTGTCCGGTCTTGGTATAGCCTGCCATCCAGTCCGGTACCTTCTCCACGCGGTTGTCGAGCGCGATGTAGACCGTCTCGTCCTGTGCCGCCTCAAACGTTGCATTGTCACCGGAATTGTTCTTGGAGTTGCACGCCGTGATAACCATTTCCGAGCCGACCAGCGCATCCGGGAGCTCCGTGATTGTGAAATCGCGGTCACCGAACAGGAGTGAGCCCTTCTTCGTATCCGATGCGATCATGTAGGAGAGCGCATTTTCCGTATCGAGCGCCTTGAGGTCGCGGATCAGCTTGCCGCTGACCGGAACGGCATCCGTCCCGAACTGGAACCAGTTGAGGTTCATGAGGTACCCCTCGCCGCCGGTGAACTTGATGTAAAGGTTATGCGTCCCCTTGACAGCCGGGATGCCGGCAGTGAAGTCCTCCCATTTGGAGAAACTGCCCGTGCCGCTGTAGCGGATCTTCGTCAGGGGTGTACCCAGTGTATCGAGGTAAAGCTCGATGGTGCAGGGATTTCCGGAGGCGCGGAAGGTGACAGACTGTGCGCCCTCCCCGAAATCCAGCCGCTTGTACATGACATAGTCATTATTCTCCACATAGCCGATGTTCTGATTGCCGGAGGAATCGGACGTATCTTCAGCCTGGATACCTTCCATTGCGTCGAAATCCTCTGCCTCAATCTTGTCAAATGCCGATTTAGCCGGGGAAGCTGCCTGCTCAGGCGAGGTCTTGACCACGCCCTTCGGGAACGAATCCACGGTCAGGTCGTTGATGTAGTACTCGAGGTTCATGTACCCCTCACCGAGGTAGTCGCCCTTGTAATCCTCCGGATCGTCCGGGCTCAGACCGCGTGCGAGCTCCCATGCATCGTCCATGCCGTCATTGTCCTTGTCGGTGATCGTCTTGGTCAGGACGGATGCCGGGTAATTGTAGGTCACACCGCACTTGATGCTGTACTTATTCAGATCGGTGACGGATGCGTTATACGCCGCCGTACCGGAGCAGGAGCCGGTGCCGGTCTTGGCTTCGTTGGCACACTGCTGATCGATGGCAGTGCGCTTGTTGGGCGCGATGCCGTTGCCGGCGAAGCTGACGACATTATTATAGGATGCCTCGGCGCTCTCGCAGGTCGTCGCGGTGGAGACATTCTCGCCGTTGTTGTCAATGGCGAACGGTGCATTGGTGCGGAGGTTATCCTTGGTGATGCCGATGCCGCTCTTGACGGTGATGCCGTCCCAGTTATTATAGGTAATGCCGTGCAGGGAACCGTCCTTGTTGATGAGGCGGTTGCCGGCGCAGTAGACCTTGAAATTCTCGGGCTTTGTGGAGCTGTCCACGTTCATCCAGTTGTAGCCGCCGGTGGTGGAATTGCCGGCTTTCAGGGTGTTGTTGACGTAATTGACATGCCCGATGGTGCCGTAGGCAGTCTGATAGCCCCAGTCGTAGATAATGTTGTTAGTGAAATCCGCCACGCCCGTGCCCGGGATCTTGCCGCGGAAATTACGGGAAACGTTGTGGATAATGAGATTGTGGTCAAAGGTCAGGTTGCTGTTGCCCATCATGATGGCAAAGCCGTGGATACCCTTGTCATGACCGCCCCAGGAGTTTGCGGGACCGATCACGGAATACTGCACGGTATAGTTGGAGTTGTTGGAATACAGACCCCACTGCTCATCCGATGCCCAGCCGATGGAGCAGTGATCGACCATGCAGTTCGCGCCCTTGGAGCCGCCCCATGCATCGTTGCCGGAGCTGGTCGCCTTGTAGGGACCCGGACGGGAGCTGAGGTAGCGGCAGATGATATTATCCCCGCCGAATGCCATCTTGTAGTTCTTGAGTGTGATGCCCGCGCCGCCCGGTGCCGTCTGACCGGCAATGGTCACATTGCTCACGCACGATACCGCGCTTTGCAGTTCGATGGTACCGCTGACGTCGAATACAACGATTCTGCCGGATTTGCTGACCGCATCGCGGAACGAACCCGCGCCGCTGTCATTGAGGTTGGTGACGTGATAGACCTCGCCGCCGCGTCCGCCGGTAGCATACTTGCCGCCGCCGACAGCGCCCGGAAATGCGAGAACCCTGCCTGCTGCATCCGCCCGGAGTGCCGGCTGGAATGTGACCATGCCGCTCCATGCTGTCATGGCAGCCGTCAGACCCGCGATCCAGCGTCTGAGTGATTGCTTCATAAAAAGCCCTTCCTTTCTTCCTATAACAAACGTATCCTGCCGGATCTTCTGCCAATTCAGAGATCACATTGATAGATACACTTTCATTATAGCAGATTATTCCATAGAAATCAATGCTTTTTCACACTTTTTTTGTTGCAATTCGTTGATATTGCGAGTGAAAACACCCCATACCGGCAGAATCAGCCTTGACAAGCACTGTGTAATCGTGTACAATAGAATAGGTATTAACTGACTACGCACAATAGGAGGGCACTATGGAACCAAACAGACCACGTTCAAGAGATAAAAACGTCACATCCGGCGGAAACGGCGTGCATCGCCGCGGCGAGGGATTAGGCACGGGACCTGTCGGACAGGGCGGACCCGGCAGACCGTCCGGCGGCGGAGGCGGCATGCGTGTCGGTGCCATCGGCGGCGGCAGTATTATCATCGTCATTATCGGCATCGTGCTGGCACTGGGCGGTCACGGCGATCTGGCGAATTCGCTCCTTGGCGGGGGCGGCGGTGCCGGAAGCTACTCGACCTATTCGGACTATAACAACACCGCGCCCTCCGGCTTCAATTATGCGAACAATTCCGGACAGAACGGCGGCAGCATCGCCGGCGGCGGCACGGTGGACAACAGTGTCGCATCCGGCTCGCGTGACAAGTACACCAAGATCCTCGGCGGCGGACAGGATACCGTCACCATGATGATCTACATGTGCGGCACGGATCTGGAATCGAAGAACGGCATGGCGACCTCCGATCTCCAGGAGATGGCAAATGCCAGCTTCAATGACAACATGAACATCCTCGTGTACACCGGCGGCTGCGCGGGCTGGAAAACCTCCGGCATCAGCAGCAAAACCAATCAGATCTACCAGCTCAAAAGCGGCGGAATCAAGCCGCTTGTGCCCGATGACGGCGCCAAGTCCATGACCGAGCCCGCGACCCTCTCGCACTTCATCCAGTATTGCAGCGAGAAGTTCCCGGCAAACCGCTACGAGCTGATCCTCTGGGATCACGGCGGCGGCTCCGTCAGCGGCTACGGCTATGATGAGAAGTACAAGAATGCCGGTTCCATGGGACTCGGCGGCATCCGCACGGCTCTGAAGAACGGCGGCGTGCAGTTTGATTTCATCGGCTTTGATGCCTGCCTGATGGCAACGACTGAGACGGCGCTCATGCTCGATCCCTTCGCGGATTACCTGATCGCATCCGAGGAAACCGAGCCCGGCATCGGCTGGTACTACACCAACTGGGTCAGCCGATTCGGCGAGGATACCTCGATGAAGACCCTCGACATCGGCAAGAGCATCGTCGATGATTTCGTGTCCGAGTGCGCAAGACGGTGCAGCGGTCAGAAGACCACGCTTTCCGTGATCGATCTCGCGGAATTTGCGAATACCGTTCCGGCGGATCTCTCTGCATTCTCCAAGTCCGTCAGCGAAAAGCTGAAATCCGAGGAATACGCCGAGATCTCCAATGCAAGATACGGCACCCGCGAATTTGCGCAGAGCTCCAAGATCGATCAGATCGACCTCGTGCATTTTGCCGAGAAGGTCGGCAATGCGGAGGGGCAGCAGCTTGCCAGGACGCTCAGGAGCGCCATCAAGTACAACCGCACCTCCACCAATATGACCAACGCCTACGGCGTATCCATTTTCTTCCCGTATAAGCGTACCTCCTATGTGGACAAGGCATGCCGTACCTATGACCAGATCGGCATGGATGCGTCCTATGCAAACTGCATCCGCCAGTTTGCCAGCATGGAGACCAGCGGTCAGGCAGGTACCGGCGGTACCGGGACACCTGTCAGCTCGCTGTTTGATCTGGCAGGGGACTTCTCCTCCAACGGCAGCGCGGATATGATCGGCTCGCTCCTGTCCGGCTTCCTCGGCTCCGGCAGAGGCATCACCGGTCTGGACAGCTCCAACACGGAGTTCATGAAGGCAAATCCGCTGTCCGAGCAGCAGACTGCCGATTACATCTCTATGCATTACTTCGACCCGACCAATCTGGTATGGGTGCAGAACGACCGCGGCGACTATACCATGAAGCTCCCGGAGAGCCAGTGGGAGCTCGTTCATAGCCTGGATCTGAACATGTTCTACGATGACGGAACCGGCTATGTGGACATGGGCTATGACAATGTCTACGGCATTGATGAGAATGGCGCACTGGTCGCAGATACCGACCGCACCTGGGTATCCATCAACGGACAGCCCGTTGCGTACTATCATACGGACACGATGGAGGATGGCAAGAACTACACCATCACCGGGTATGTGCCTGCAATGCTCAACGGTGAGCGTGTGAACCTCATCCTCGTATTCGATCAGGATCAGCCGAACGGGTACATCGCCGGCGCCTCGACCGATTATGTCGGCGGCGAAACGGAAACGGTTGCCAAGAGCCTGACAGAGCTCCAGGTCGGTGACAAGCTTGACTTCATCTGCGATTACTACAGCTACGATCAGACCTATCAGGACAGCTACTACCTCGGCGATACCATGACCGTGACGGATACCATGACGATCAGCAATACCGCAGTCGGTGACGGCGCCGTCAAGCTGATGTATCGCTTCACGGACATCTACAACCAGCAGTACTGGTCGGTAGCTATTGACAAGTGATTCAAGGTTACAGAACTGTAAGCTTCTGTAAGATCAAAACAGCGACAAGCAGAACCCGATATGGTAAGATAGGATACAGAGGCATAGGACTGTCTCTGTATCCATATCTTGTTAGCAGAACCCGTTGCTGTAAAGAAAGGTGTATTTATGGATTTTTTTGAACTTCTGAAGGCTATCATCCTCGGCATTGTAGAGGGTGTCACAGAATGGCTCCCGGTGAGCAGCACCGGACACATGATCCTCGTGGATCAGTTCCTCAAGCTGGACGTCTCGGACGAATTCAAGGAGATGTTCGAGGTCGTCATCCAGCTCGGCGCAATTCTGGCAGTCGTCGTGCTGTACTTCCCGAAGCTCTGGCCGTTCGGCAAGAAGAACAACGCGCATCCGCTGCAAAAAGAGGGCTTCGGCGCGTACATCAAGACCGACATCTGGCAGATGTGGTTCAAGGTGCTGGTGGCATGTATCCCGGCAGCGGTGGTCGGTCTGGCACTGGATGACTGGATCAACGAGCATTTCTACAACCCGTGGACGGTCGCCATCGCGCTGATCGCATTCGGTGTGGCGTTCATTGTGATCGAGCGCTGGAACAAGGGAAAAAAACCGAAGATCAACACCATCGACGAGCTGACCTATAAGGCGGCGCTCATCATCGGCGGCTTCCAGCTCATCGCGGCAGTATTCCCCGGCACATCCCGTTCGGGTGCGACGATCGTCGGTGCCCTGCTGATCGGCGTTTCCCGTGTGGTGGCAGCGGAGTTCACATTCTATCTGGCGGTTCCGGTCATGTTCGGCGCATCGCTCCTCAAGCTCGTGAAATTCGGTCTGAACTTCTCCGGCGCGGAGATCGTGATTCTGGTTTCCGCGATGGTGACCGCGTTCCTGGTGTCCATCATCGTCATCCGGTTCCTTATGGGCTACATCAAAAAGCACGATTTCACCTTCTTCGGCTGGTACCGTATCGTGCTGGGTATTCTGGTGATCCTGTACTTCGCATTGGCAAGAGCGTAATAAACAGTGAAACTGCATGATATTCTGTATTTGGTTCCCCCTCTGATCGCCGGAATGATCATTCTGGCAATCATTGTACATCTGCTGCGCAATCCTGCTACCCGAAAAGCGGCCTGTAAGGTGCTCCTGATCGGCGCCGGGAGTATTCTCGGGATTGTCGGAATTAACCTGATCGGAATGCATTTCTGGGGCGGGAATTTCGTTGTTGTGCTCTGCTCCATGCTGTAACAAGCCAAAACCCTGAAACAGAAGTCTGTTTCAGGGTTTTTTGTTACCGGTTGTGTTCCTTCATTGCGCGGTCGATGGTGCGCTTGGCATCACGCTTGGCGGCATCGTCGCGCTTGTCGTAGAGCTTTTTGCCCTTGCAGAGCCCGACCTGCACCTTGACGCGGCTGTCCTTGAAATACAGCGACAGCGGCACTAGCGTCAGACCCTCCTGCTTGATCTTGCCGAACAGGCGGTGGATCTCCGCCTTGTGCATCAGCAGCCGGCGCACGCGCAGGGGATCACGGTTGTAGATGTTGCCCTTTTCATAGGGGGAAATATGCATCTGCTTGATGAACAGCTCACCGTTTTCGATGCTGCACCAGCTGTCCTTCAGATTGACGGAGCCCTGCCGGATGGACTTGACCTCCGTGCCGGTCAGCTCGATGCCAGCCTCGTAGCTTTCGAGAATGAAGTATTCATGCCGTGCCTGACGGTTTTCGGCGATGGTTTTGGTTCCTTTTGTGCGCATCGTATCACCTCCAAAGCACGGGTCTTACTTACACATCAAATTCGTCGCTCTCGAAGGAATCCAGATCCAGAGAATT